>QLTX01000189.1 GCA_018725175.1 Candidatus Psychracetigena formicireducens | reverse complement strand
CATATTTTAAATTTTTAAAATATTTTTATGACGGATTTAAAAGAAAAAACCCCGAACAAATCCCTTTTGATTAATTAATGTAAGAATTGCCAGTATTGTTTACACTTTCGCTCGGCAGA
The DNA here is from genome assembly GCA_018725175.1 of Candidatus Psychracetigena formicireducens. Classification (GTDB taxonomy): domain Bacteria; phylum Coprothermobacterota; class HKB111; order HKB111; family HKB111; genus Lithacetigena; species Lithacetigena formicireducens. Next base: position 2,227 of record QLTX01000189.1, on the reverse strand, counting down.
AATGTTTCGGTTGACACGTAGTCGGCTAAAGGTTAAAGAAAAGTTTGTTTCCGCCGCTGCTATTTCTCGCCAAGCCGCCGAATATTAAATTGAACGCAAAACAAATCTCGGGCTTGGCTGCGAAGCGAAGTCCCGTAGTGAAGCGAAACTTCTACTACTGGGATGTCAACCTCAACAATTCCGCCTCGCTTCTTAAATGTAAACAACGCGCCGGTTTCTTACAATTAAAATTATGAATAAACCATTTGAAAAATTATTTGAGCCTGGTCAAATAGGCAAGATGAAAATAAAAAATCGCATCGTCATGCCGCCGATGGTAATGAATTACGCTGGGTTAAATGGAGAGGTGACTGATACAATGATTAACTACTATCAAGAAAGAGCCAGGGGTGGCGTTGGTCTTATAATTGTTGAAGCCACTGAGGTGGATTATCCAAATGGATTAGCCACGGCAATTCCTTTGGCAATTCATCAAGATAGATATATTGCCGGGTTGAATAGGTTGGTTCAAGCCATTCATATGTATGGGGCAAAAGCCGCTCTTCAGCTTCATCATGGCGGAAGGCAGGCATTTATAATGGAAGGACAACAACCTGTGGCTCCCTCACCAATTCCTTGTAAAGTTAAACAAACATTACCTCGAAAACTAACAATTAAAGAAATTGAGGTTCTGGTTGAAAAATTTAGCCAAGCCACCTTAAGAGCAAAAACAGCTGGTTTTGACGCAATACAAATACATGGCGCCCACGGCTATCTTATTACTCAGTTTATGTCTCCCTATACTAATAAAAGGCAAGATAAATATGGCGGAACCTTTAAGAAACGGATGAGATTTCCCCTTGAGATAATTCAGCGAACAAGAGAGCTTGTTGGTAATGACTTCCCAATTATTTTTAGAATAAGCGCTGATGAATTTGTCAAAGGTGGTTTGACGCTCGAAGATAGCAAACATATTGCTAAAACACTTGAAGAAGCTGGTATTAACGCAATAGATGTAAGCGCTGGCATTTATGAGTCACTATTTAAAATTATTGAACCAATGAGTTATCCAGAAGGTTGGCGGGTTTATTTGGCAGAAGAGATAAAAAAAATAGTAAGCATTCCAGTGATAACAGTTGGCCAGATTCGCAGTCCTGAATTTGCCGAAAGCATTATAGCTAAAGGAAAAGCAGACTTTGTCGCTCTTGGCCGAGCATTGATAGCCGACCCTTATTGGCCTCAAAAAGCGAGAGAAAATAAAGTAAATGAAATCAGACACTGCCTTTCTTGTAATATTGGTTGCCTGGGAAGAATTTTTAGTTCTCTGCCAGCAGCCTGTACAGTTAATGCTCAGGTAGGAAGAGAAAAAGAATTTGGAATTAAGTTAGCTGAAAAGAAGAAAAAGATAATGGTTGTTGGCGGCGGACCAGCTGGTATGGAAGCAGCCAGAGTAGCTTCTCTTCGAGGCCATGAGGTTACTTTATACGAGAAAAACCGTCAATTAGGCGGACAACTAATAGTAGCAGCAGCTTCTCCGGGAAAGGATAAAATCAGCCACCTTAATAAATATTACTCCGGACAATTAAAAAAAGCCGGGGTAAAAATTATACTGGATAGAAAAGTTGATGAAAGACTTGTTGAAGAGGTCAAGCCAGATGTTTTGATTATTGCTACTGGCTCAGAGCCCTTTATACCTGATATTCCTGGTATTTCAGGTAAAAATGTCTTGGTTTATCAGGATGTATTAAGTGGAAAAGTTAAGGTATTGGGCGAAAAAGTAGTAGTGGCTGGTGGCGGGATGGTTGGTTGTGATACTGCCTTATATTTAGCAAGTCAAGGTAAAAAAGTAATCATAGTAGAAAAACAAGAAGCTCTGGCTATGGATATGGAAATAACTAATAGGCTTGACTTAATCTTGGAATCTTTGCCAAAAGCTGGTGTTCAGTTCTTACTTAATAGAACAATTGCCGAAATTTCTGAAAAAGGAATAATGACATTAGATCGTCAAAGAAAGAAATTTTTCATAGAAGCTGATAAAGTAGTTATTGCTTTAGGAACGAAGTCGGTCGATGCTTTAGAGAAAAAAGCAAGAAATATTGTTTCAGAGGTGCATATTATAGGAGACAGCAAGAAGCCGCGTCAGATTATTGATGCAATTTTTGAAGGAGCAGTAGTAGCCCAGAGCTTAATATAGAAGGGTAAAGTCTGAAAAACGGACCTATTTGTTCGTAATTTAGCTTAAAGCATC
>QLTX01000188.1 GCA_018725175.1 Candidatus Psychracetigena formicireducens | reverse complement strand
CTGGAGGAGAGCTACCGCAGACTGTTGCATACCGACCTTTCAATCAAGACCGGGACAGTTGATGGAGTGCTGGCCCTCGATCTTCTCCTCACCGATCTCTGTGGGCGCTAAGGCCTGCCCCGCGGAAGCAGGGGCTACATCCGCTTGACAGGAAGCCCTCTTTTGGCTATACTTCTTACCATCTGATAGCTTAGAGCAAGTAGATCGCATGCGCACACTTTGGACTCATACGGGGAGGTTAGATTATGGAAATAAAGAGCATAACAGTAACAAACTTTAAGAGCTTCGAACGGTTAGAGGTAGAGCTTGGTAAGTTCAATGTATTAATTGGTGCCAATGCTTCTGGAAAATCCAATTTTATCCAGATTTTTAAATTTCTGAAAGATATAGCAAATTTTGGCTTGAATAATGCAGTATCTATGCAGGGCGGTGTTGAGTATATCAGGAATATAAATATTGGTGCCTCTGAAAATCTGTCCGTAAAAATTGTTTCTGATAAGGAATTTAATTTGTTTCTGCCTATAGAAAAGACGAAGGAAGGTTTGATAGCGATAAGACCATCTGAAATAACTTACGAGTTTGCGTTGAAGCTTAATAAGAGAGGCCCAGGATTTAAAATCGCGGAAGATAAATTAACTGAGAAAGGTAAGCTTGTTAGATTAGAAAGACAAAAGAGGAAAATAGAGGAAAAGGAAATACCTGGACAAGGAAAACTCATTAAATCCTGTATTAATGGAAGAGTAAAGCTTAATTTATATAAAGAATCAGAGGAAATACCGATAGAGAAAGGTGATATATATCCGCCATTTTTGAGAGAAAAGTTACCTCCAAATACACTTCTCCTTCAAACACCATTCTTTTTTGTGTCTTCCTTGGAGGAAATTTTCAGTGGTATGGAGGAAATTTTCAGTGGTATTTCAATATACGATTTTGATCCTAAGTTGCCTAAAAAAGCCACTCCAATTACTGGAAAAGCTGAATTAGAAGAAGATGGAAGTAATTTATCTATTATTCTTAAAAACATCATCGAAAACAAAGAGGGAAGAAGAAAGTTCTTTAATCTGGTGAAGGAGCTTTTGCCATTCATAGGCAATCTTGGTGTAGCAAAACTTGCAGACAAGTCTTTGCTTTTTAAATTACAAGAACTATATTCTGAGCAATACCTGCCTGCTTTTTTGATCTCTGATGGGACAATAAACATAACAGCTCTAATTGTTGCCTTATATTTTGAGGAAAAACCGCTGAGCATAATCGAAGAACCCGAACGGAATATACATCCTCACCTCATTTCAAAGTTAATGGATATGATGAAGGATGCTTCAAAAGAGAAACAGGTTATCATTACCACTCATAATCCTGAAATAGTAAAATACGCAGGATTGGATAACATTTTACTTATTTCTCGTGATGAAAAGGGATTTTCCACAATCTCCAGACCAGCTAGTAAAGAGGGAGTAGAAACATTTTTAAAAAATGAGATAGGAATTGAAGAGCTTTATGTACAAAACTTATTGGAAGTATGAGTGCTTATGAGCACAAGATATAGAAGATTGTTTGTCTGGGTTGAAGGCGAAGACGATGTAAGGTTCTTTAATAAAATAATAAAGCCAAAACTGCAGAAAAAGTATAATTTTATACAAACGATACTCTACGCAACTCAGAAGAAAGGGAAGATTGACGATCACCTTAGAAGTATTAAGGCAATGGGTGCGGACTATATTTATGTGGCAGATATCGATAATTCCCCATGTGTATCTGCTATAAAACAGGAAACCGAGAGAAAGTTGAGAAATATTGATAAGGATAAAATAATTGTAGTGATAAAGGAAATAGAGAGCTGGTATCTTGCAGGATTAAGCGAGATACAGTCCAGAAAATTCAAAATTCGTAATTTTAGTGCTACCGATACTATTACAAAAGAGCAATTTTATGATTTAATCCCCGAACAGTTTAATTCCCGAATAGATTTCATGGTAGAACTTCTGAAGACTTTTTCCGTTGAAGTAGCAAAGCAGAGGAACGGGTCATTTAGGTACTGCATTGAAAGGTATAACTGTAAAGATTCAGAGAATGTTGGCAACGACAGATAATAAAGCATATCTGGCTTCGTGCCTTCGGCAACTTCTTTTACCAGCAAACCGTTAGATGAAATGCCATACCTGAAAAATGAGCGGAGGATGAAACATATGGCAACGCTAAACTTCAAAGGCAAAAGCTTTGTTCAGAATCATCATTTGGCGGTGAAATATCACGAACTCGTCCCGAAGAACGATAAGAGTTTGACGGATAAAGTCAGCCTTAACGATAATCTTATACTTCACGGGGATAATCTCAAGGCGCTTAAAGCCCTTCTACCGAATTATG
>QLTX01000187.1 GCA_018725175.1 Candidatus Psychracetigena formicireducens | reverse complement strand
GTTTATTATATCACCTCTCTTCAAAATATGATTCAAGTATATGCGTTTTGCCTGCTCTCATGAGCCTCGATGATTTCGAGAAATGTTCGATAGAGCATCCGAATATCGTTGATCTCCTCCTGAAGTATCCCGAAGAGCACCTCCACATCAACGCTGTTATAGAGGTGGACCACTCGATTTCTGAATTGGATCATGGTGATGTAACGCTCCTGGTCTTCGGGGCTGATAAATTCGGCTTGTGCCAGAATTTCTATTACCTCGGCGCTGAAACTCGGTGTCTTCAAGCCCAACTGGGCAATGATATAGCTTCCGATATCGATAAGAGATTGGATGGATGTCTGTAACCTGTGAAGGGTAGAATCGATATTCCGAAAATCGGAGCGGAATTCCTGGTAATCCTTAGCCCGCAAGAGCTCCAATTTTTCAATGTTTTCAGGGATTATTTCGAGCTTGCTCTGAACATCAGCTTTCCTCATTGGAGACCACACCTCCTGAACCATCCTTCCTTCTGAAATTGACTCATCCAGCGCAGTGTAGGCGCGAAGTCCAGGTATGCTTGGATGATTTTCCATTCGTAGAGGCGGCGGGCTTGGGGATTGGCATCGTATATCACCCAGCCGGTGCGCAGCACATTATGCTGAAAGACAAGAGAGCATCGGTTCAGGGAGACCACATCAACTTCCTGAACCTGCTCGTTCAACGATTGATGAATTCGGTAGGACAAGAGACCTTCAATGCGAGCCAGGGCTACGCCTGAGGGGGCGGTGTCACCAAGAAGCAGGGCGATATCCAGGTCGCTTAATGGACCAGCTTTGCCGCATACCGTGGAACCAAACTGATAAACGGTGATGATATAGGGATAATCCCTAAAGAGATTAGCCAGATTCGCTCTTTGCTTCACATCAAGCAAGCCATCCTGGTTTACAAAACCCACCAAAAATAATGAGTTTTGAAGGTAGCCTTCCTTCTACCTATTAAATAGTTAAACATTTAAACTCCCAGAGACCAGTTCTTTCTGGAAGATTTCGCCTGAAGGAATTCCGCATTCATAACAGAGATTGCCATCTAACTCTTTTAGGTTAGACATTCTACTCTGAATCGCTGTGAGCGAGGCTTTATAATTATCTCTTAATTTCCTCCACAAAGACCAACTGTGAATTCGTTTTACCTTATCTCCAGCATGGTCAAAGACTATCTCCTTCACTAACTTTGATGGATATTTATAAAGAGATAATTTTTCATTAAATACTAACCCGCGTCTGGCTACTACATAAGAGGCAGATTCATGGATAGATAGATTATACATCTTTTGATATTTAAACTTTCCAATTACTGATGTGAAAGCAGGATTAACTTTTTTATATTGGATACCATTTTCAACACATTTTCGTTCAAGCAATGTAAGTATTTTCTTCCATACAAAATTACTTTTTATTCTGTTGAATTTTCTGCCCTGATTCTCAAATTCTTTTTTGAATTTTAAGTTTTCAAACACCATTCCTTTATTGTTTTCAAGAGCGTAGTTGATTATTTGCTTTACAACGCAACCCACATCATAATTTCTTTTATTAGTAGAACTGAAAAACACCCGATTGTTGAAAATGCTAAAAGATTTTATTAGATTGCCATCGGGACTTATATTAGAAATAGCAACCCTATCCGGGTTAACATCCACTCCAATAACTCCACTTGAAAAATCAATTATTATGTTTGGATTTTCAATTTCATAATCAATAACAATTCTATAATGTTGTTTATCCTTCTTTAACAAGCGAACATTATAGGGTTTCTCCTCGCCGAATAAAGATAACAAGCGTTCTTGGAATTTATTAGGAACAAATAATTTATACTCTTCAAACTTTCTATTCCCTACAGTTACTCGCAAATAAAAGTCGCCATTTCTATTTAAGAGTCTTATATTAGGATTTCCTTTCTTTGTTATATCTCCTCTGGCATAAACCCGGTTGTCTCTTTTGTCTTTCCACTCCTGATTAGATATTTCTTTTTTAACCAATTTATCTTGGTTTTTCTTTCCACCGAAAACAACTTTCTTATCTTTAACCCTTTTATATAAACCCTGAGCTTGCATAATTGCATCACTTATTTGACGAGTATTTAAAGATGGGTATTTTATCTTTGTTTTATTACGGCATTCACCCAAAGATAGGTTATCTTTTTGAAATCTACAGAAAGCAAAACGGTAAGCCGATGACCAATCAGAGACCAATTGATTAAGTTTATCAAAATCAAGACTATATATTTCACCGTGTATAATTTTTCTCATATCTCTAACTCCTCTTTTAGTTTTTTCCCTCCGGCAGGCTTTCCATATAGGCGGGCACTAAAAGAAGTAATTAAAGCAAGCATATCGTCAACTAATT
>QLTX01000186.1 GCA_018725175.1 Candidatus Psychracetigena formicireducens | reverse complement strand
TCAAAAATGGATTTAATTTCACGCGTAAATAATTTTTCAAATAACTTTCTATTAAATTTTAAAGAAATAGTAACTTTTATTTGTTTTACATCATTTGAATTTACTGATAATGCTCCCATACCCCAAGGGGATAGCATTATAACTTCATTTTGAAGTATTTGAATAGTAGAATTTAAAAATAAACTTAAGGTAATTTTTAAGTCTTTAAATTCATCTTTCAAGATAATCTTATAGAATTTTTGCCCCAAAATATTCTCTTTGTTCAATAATACAAGAAATCTGCTACCTATCATTCTTGGGAATAATAAATCTGCAATTACTCTTGAATTTCCTTGTTTTTTAATCCCAAATAATTTGACACCTGGTGAATATTTATCTAATAAAATTAACTTTGCATCCTCCAAACTTTCAATAAAATAATCTTTGGGGAATTCATCTCCAACATTAAATCCGTGTATATATCCTTCAATGTAGGCAACACTACTTAAACTCACCAACTTCCCTTTCCCTTTTTCTAATATCTTAAAGAATATATCCGGTGCCCGAAGATACTTTCCTCCCCATTTGTTGCCTGTATATTTACCGGTTAAGAATTTGTCTTTAAATAATGCACTTTTTGATTTCCGAAATGCTGAAACAACCCCTGAATCAAGTTCAGGGCAAGGTTCAGAATGACTTTTGGTTTGAGATTGCTTCGTCGCTCCGCTCCCCGCAATGACATCGGGTTCAGGATACTCCCAGCCTTCTTCCAGTAAATCTTCCTGTTTCTTGGGGAAAACCCTGAAACCATTACTGGTTAATACTTCCTTAGCCTCTTCAATTTCCAACAAAGATTTAGTATTAATAGCCTCTTCAAAAGGCTTCTTAAATACCACAAACCTGGCAATATTAGACAGGGCAGGCAAATCTCCTCTGCCTTTTATAGGAGCACCAAAAAGAGCAATAATGGTATTTACATCAGCATGCTCAAAACTGCGAGTGGACTGATTGTCATAAACCGCAATAATAGGAACATACTTGAGCAAGAATTCCTGAAGGCTGGCACCATAACCCACATCCAACCAGGAGTTGGAGGTTATAAAACAGAAAGTTCCTCTTTTGTTAAGAAGGGATAACCCATGAAAATAAAAATAGATGTAATAATCGCTTCTTTTATCTATTGTTGGCACCTTATCAAATTGATTCTTTACGGAAGAAATTAATTTCTCTTTGTATTCCCTTCTTTCCTCCAGAGTCAACTCGCTTTTATTAACATTAGGAGGAGAGATTTTCTCCTGCCTGACATAAGGGGGATTGCCAATCACTATATCAAACCCACCTTTTTCTCCAAAGATTTCAGCAAAATCTATATCCCAGACGAAAGGTTTATGTTCTTTTAACTTAATTCTTACCAGGTTTAAATTATTAACTTCATTATCAATCTCTTTAATCTGATTTGCCTTATCTTTATCGGTATCATCGGCAACCTTATAGGTTGCCATATCAGAATACATATTGCCTGTTTTTAGTTTTGGCAGGTTTAAATATTGTTTTTCCTTTTGAAGTTTTATTATTCTCTCTTCAATAATATCGTTAAAGATTGAGACTTCCTCGTTAAGGATTAACTTCTCCGTTTTATATTTTCCTGTGGGATCATTGTTGCAATATTTCTCTTTTTCATTTTTTAAATCAGCCAGTCGTCGCTTAATAGGGAAAGATATTTCTCCATCCCTTATCTTTAGGTTCAAACCTCCAATTTCCTGAACCAAAGAATCACCTACTCGTAGTTTTAAATTAAGATTGGGAAGAAGTGGACTCCTTCTTAAATCAAATATAGTAAGGTCTGATTCTATCATTAATGATAACCAGAGCCTTAATTCAGCAGAATGAACTGCCCAGCGCATGACATCCACACCATATAAATTTCTTCCAATTATCCTTTTCTTAAGTTCAAAGTCAGACATCTCGCGGTTTAAGTGTCTGAAGACAGCCCTGTACATTTCCAGTAACACATTCATCATTCCTACAAGAAAGGCACCGCTACCACAGGCTGGGTCAAGCACCGCCAGATTATCCAGAGCATATTCCAGTTTGGTATAGTCATCTTTGGTTAACTTATCTTCTGCAGCAGATTTGTCTTCATCAAATAGCAGATGATAAAGAATATTTTTGGGTAAGTTGGAGTTTTTATGAAGGTATTCCAGCAAACTGCGCCTACACATAAAATCTACTTCCACCTTGGGAGTATAGAAAATTCCTAAATCCTGCCTGACAAATATCTCTTCTGCCACATTAGCGAGAGACTCATAAACATAGCCAATCATTTGGGGGTCAATGGCTACTTCCACATCTAAAGGCAGGTCTTCTCTTATGGTAAAGTTGTATTTCTCAAAAAAATTAAGGATGCTTTTAAAGA
>QLTX01000185.1 GCA_018725175.1 Candidatus Psychracetigena formicireducens | reverse complement strand
TTCTATCGCAACCAACCCAACTTATGGGAATTTGACTAGCAGTTATATGTACAACCGCTGGTATATTATGAGCTCCTTCTACCCCGGTATATTTATAATTTTCCTGACAGTTAATTTGACCAGTGCCGCATCTAATTCCGTAGCCACTACGAGTATCAGCGCCAGCTACAGCAGTAACAATTCCATTACCATTAACTATTACTCTAAGATGCTCTGGACAACGGGTGACAAAAGGGGCGGGGTTACCATATTGATGAGACCGTGCACAAATCGCCTCTGGAGGCGGCTGGCCGTCATCTAATCTGTAATTCCAACGAGTATTTCTTGCTTTAATGGCAGAAACCGATCTCCAAATAGTATTATCCCCTTCTGTTATTCTTTCACAGCAGGCTTTATACGGAACTCTTCCTTCTGCACCACAAACGCAATTTCCCGGAAGCAACAAATGTCTAAAGCTTCTATTAGCCATAGCAACTGGCGGCGGATTAGTTCCGCTATGAGTAGGAATATTATCAACATTAAATTTATCAGTAATAGAGCAGACTCTGTCAACTAATACATTTGAAGAAATTTCAAGTGGCTTAGTATAAGAAAAAATCTCACAGCCTACTATCCCTACATTGATTCTATACACTACATTTACTTTTGTTACTTTTATTCTATATTTCTGCCAACTACCTTTAGTCCTATTAAGACAATCTTGCCTTTGGTCTACAGGAATAAACTTAGAATCTCTACATAATGCCCCGCAAGATTGTCCACATCCATTAGAACTATTCTGGTTTGGACCATTATTGCATATTTTTTCATCAGCTGTCTTTTTTATACAACAGTTACGAGGATTTGGGGGCGGTTGAAGACCTACTCTTTCAGCTTCTTCACATTGCACCCATTGTCCTGGTTCTCTTAAGAATTCTCCTAATTGAACGCAATTTATTATGCCTCTAGCTTCAGGTCTTCTACAATATCCCTGCATGTCAGCTTCTCTGGCCGGTAGTAATGCAAAAACTGGATTAAATACACTGGAATATACTAACCCCCAAAAAATAAAAATTAAAAATATGAAAATTAATTTAATGTTGCTTTTCATAAAATATAAAACTGTTTTTAATTATAACATATTTATAAAACCTAATTTCAAATTCAACCTGTGGATAAATAAAGGAGACAATTACTTGTCTCCTTGTGATAACTTGCTACTTTTTGTCTTCTTGCGGTATCTCTAATAAGGGGAAGAATTTTTTTAAAAAATTCCTTAACCCTTGCAGATACTCGGGGTACCCGGGATAATCATCAAAAGTCATCCAGTACCAAATATGTAGTACTGTTTCCTCCTTAACAGTCATCACTGTTGCGCCAGCTCTAACTTGTCGAGCTGGATCAGCAAGCCCAATGACTTGTTCGGTTTGAAATCCATAATCGTAGATTACAACTATGGTACCTTTTGAGTCCCAGATTAACAACGCTGGGATTGCTGTCTTCTGATTCCATTCAACCGGAATAAGAATCCCGTTAATGGTGCCATCCACGGGAGACCTGATGAGGGTCCCCTTAGGAAGTGAAGGGAAGACGACATCATAAAAAAGTCCGTCTTTTCCTTCAATTTTACGTTGGACCAACTTCGCAGTTGAGTGAAATCTTTTTTCTACCACGTACACTAACGGAGGGTCCACAACGACCACTTCGACAGTAGTCGAAACTTCTCCCCCGGGCCCTACGGCTTTAAGAGTGTAAGAAGTTGTTTCAGTCGGTGAAACTTCAAGGATTCCTGTTAAATCATACATAACCCCGTCTATTTCAACCTTTGTAGCGTCAGTTGACTGCCATGATAAAACCGACTTTTGCCCTCTGATAATTTTTGTTGGTTCCGCTCTTGCGCCGATAACTGGCAACGGCTGAATAACCCTCAAAGCGACTTCTTTAAGGATTATTTTCCCGTTCTTGCCTGTTCCGCGCAAAATGAAGACAGCAGACTCTTTAGGAGAAATTAATATTTCTCCTGCAGAGTCAAGTTTTCTGACGTCAGCCCCTGTTGTTTCCAAATGCAATTCTTTAATATTTGCAGCATCCCAACTTAATAAAGCTGTTTCTCCCCTGTTAATCACAGAGGGTTCAACGACAGCGACAAGAGATGGTTCTTGTCGCGGTCTTAACATCAAGAAGACCGCAATAGCAACAGCGACAACAGCAATAACAATAGTTAGAGATATGCGACTGCGACTTGTCTTTACGTCCCCATTCCACTTAATCACCCTTGTTACCTCCTTTTTATTTTTGTTTTTTAATGTCCTATTATCTACTTTACCACTTCTTATTCAAAATTGTCAACCCCATTAGAAGTCCATCACTATAAGCGTATAACCGACGGCAAATACCTACGGCATCTTACTTCTAACGGGGTAAAAATAAAAAACCGG
>QLTX01000184.1 GCA_018725175.1 Candidatus Psychracetigena formicireducens | reverse complement strand
ATTTTATTCGGATTAAAACGAGAAGAAAGAATATCTAAGTATTTGTAATTTTCTCTTTCAAAATATTTTGGCACGCCTTCTAAGGTTACTTCAGCATCAGAACAATTATTTGTGTTCTTTAATTTTTCACAAATTTTATCGAATTGATCCAATGGTGTTAAATTAGCTGTTCCGCCACCAAAATATATAGATTGAACTTTTCCTTTAAATAATTGCCCATATTTTTCAGTGAATAGTTTATTGACCGTATGGGTTACATTGCTATTATTGTAAGTTTCATGTGGAAATGTGCAAAATCCACATCCTTTTACCATAGGATTACAGAATGTGTGAGGCAAAACACCAATAATATATGGTTTGTCTTTTGAAATTTCAATCCCATCCAATATATCAGTTAATTGTTCTTCACTACGTAGTTTCTGCATCAAGTTCGGGAAAGGATAGCCATGCAATAATCTGTGCCTTTGAGGTTTTTCCACATATTCTGTAATATAATTTTCAATAATTGAATTAAAGGACTTTACTATAAGCCAATTAGTAAATAATATATTTGATTCTCGTATTATGGTATCATCTTTAAATGAGAATGAAGATCCGATTAAAGAAATACTTCCCAACCCGGATTTATATTTAAGGTATATTAAATCATGAAAAACATCGAACTACGAAAGGAACATTATTGCGATCTATAGGAACAAAGAATTGTCTTAACCCCCTAATTCGCTGGACAAAAATTAACATTTTAATTTTGTACAGTAAATTAGTTAGACTATGAGTAAAAGTAAGCGAAAATTTCAAATTGATGAAAAGCTCCAGATCCTTCGAGAAGGAGAAAATCATGGAGTAGATGCAACTTGCCGTAAGCATCAGATTGCCCGCAGTTTGTTTTACAACTGGAAAAACAAGTTTGACAGGCAGGGGCCAGATGGATTAACCCCTAAGTACCACCGGGTCGATCCTCAGTTAAAAGCTCTGGAAAAAGAGAATGAAAGGCTTCGTAAGATCATTTCCAAACAAGCCTTAGAGCTGCAAGTAAAGGAAGAGCTTTTAAAAAAAACGAAACTCCATTACAGATGAAAAGAGAAATAGTTTCTGAATTTGAGCGATTTACAACAAAGAAGCAGTTGTGTCAATGGTTAAACCTACAGCGCAGTAGTTGCTACTATAAACCATCGGGCGGCAGACGTGGAGCTAATCCCAGCACACATACCATGACCAGGGATGGACAAGCTATTTCCAATGAGCAGGTTGTAGAAACCCTTATTTCAGAAGTATTTGGTCAGGAGTTTAACCTTTATGGCTACCAACTCAGCACCGAAGAATTAAAAGCTATGGGATATGTGATCAATCATAAGAAGACTTATCGGTTGATGAAAGATAATGGTTTACTCCTGGGAAAAGTACCACGCAACAGGTTCCCACGGCAATGGGTTAAGTGGAGAAGAATTAAAGATGCCAGGCCCCTGGAGCATCTCTGCATGGACATCAAGTATGTTTACATACATGGAGCAAAGCGCAATGCCTACCTGCTTGCCATAATTGATGTGGCCACACGCTATGTGGTAGGCTGGAGCCTTCGTTTTACCATGAAGCATACTGATGTGATCCTTTGCCTTCATGGTGTCATGCAAGGCTATAAAGCCAAACATATAATGCTTCGCACCGATAACGGCAGCCAGTTTATCGCTCACGGATTGCGCAACTTCTGCAAGAATAATGGGATTACACAGGAGTTCACCCATGTGGCCACACCGGAAGAGAATTCCTACGTGGAAAGCCTGTTCTCACAGGTGGAAAAGGAAGTAATACAGTGCTATGAATTTGATAGCCTATACCACGCCAGAGACATATTCCAAAGGTATTTCAACTGGCATAACAGCAAAAAAAGAAGACATGCTTTAGGTAGAATCAGTCCTGCAGAGTATTGGAATAAAGTCTTTCATTTGCATCCTGTTAAGCCACCAGCAGCCCTAAGTGGAGAATTTGTCAAGGGCGATGATACCAATAAAAAAATAAACAATTTATCATCGCTCGTATTACCCTTGACAAATTCGCAACGTGGGCTATCTTTGCTTAATCAGGATGACAATGAAATCCTCCTAAACCTTTTTCAAGAATCTGTCCAAAGAATAGGGGGTTAAACCAGTAGTTGCTGTATCCTTTAACCCAAATAGGTTCAAAAAAATCTTCAAAAAAACAGCATTACATGCAAAACATTTGAATAAAAATTTCAATCTTTATACCAAAAAAACGATAGGGCTACAGAGGTGAAAGAAGAATTCCTGCATTATTTGTGGAGAAACCAATTATTGAATCCCTCAAATTTGCATGCCACAGACGGGCAAGAGATTCAGGTGCTGTCTCCGGGACAGACCAATACGGATTCCGGACCCGACTTTGTGGCGGCTAAGGTAAGGATTGGAGA
>QLTX01000183.1 GCA_018725175.1 Candidatus Psychracetigena formicireducens | reverse complement strand
TGCTGACCCCGGGGGTAGAGGGTATGAAGGGTGCGATAAGGAAAGCTGAGGAGTTGGTGGCAGAAAACCCCAACTACTTTATGCCCCAGCAGTTCAAGAACCCGGCGAATCCGGAGATACACCGCCTGACCACCGCCGAGGAGATCTGGAGGGACACCGAAGGGAGAGTAGATATTCTGGTCTCCGGGGTGGGGACCGGGGGGACGATAACCGGAGTTGCCGGAGTGATCAAGGCAAGAAAACCGAGCTTTACCGCGATTGCGGTGGAGCCGGAAAACTCCCCGGTCTTATCTGGAGGGCAACCGGGACCGCACAAAATACAGGGCATTGGGGCTGGTTTTGTCCCTAATGTTCTGAGAATGGATTTAGTCGATGAAATTATTAAGGTCAACAACGAAAACGCCGGAATAATGGCCAGAAGATTAGCCAAAGAAGAAGGAATATTGGCTGGTATATCTTCAGGTGCGGCAGTCTGGGCAGCAATAGAAGTAGCCCAAAGACCGCAGAGTCAGGGAAAGCTTATAGTGGTGGTTTTACCTGATACCGGTGAGCGATACTTATCTACCTGGCTTTTTCAAGAGCTTTATTAATCCACACAAAGTATGTAAAAGGGAGGGGATAGCTTATCTTGTTTAAAACCTTGAGAGAAGACATTCAAACGGTATTTGCCAAAGACCCGGCCGCGAGAAGCGTATTAGAGGTTCTTTTCTGCTACCCTGGGATACATGCTCTGTGGCTCCACCGCCTGGCTCACTTCCTCTGGCAACATAAACTCCTGTTTCTGGCTCGCTTCCTGTCACATATAAATAGGTTCCTAACCAATATTGAAATCCATCCAGGAGCTAAAATTGGCAGGCGTTTCTTTATAGACCATGGGGCAGGAGTGGTCATCGGAGAGACAACCGAGATAGGAGATGATGTGTTGATATATCAAGGAGCAGTACTAGGGGGAACAAGCTTGAAGAAGGAGAAGCGCCACCCCACTATCGGTAATAATGTGCTAATCGGAGCCGGAGCAATAGTTTTAGGTGCCATTACCATAGGTGATGGTGTCAGAATTGGTTCAGGTTCAGTGGTGATAAAATCAGTACCACCTGAATCTACAGTGGTTGGAACTATAGGGAGAGTGGTCAAGGACGGAGACCGTCCAGCTATGAATTTGGAGCACGGAAAGTTGCCCGACCCAATAGCTGAAGCCATCAAATTGGTCTTGTGGAGGCAAAATAGGTGTGAAGATCGTCTCGAGAAGCTTGAGTATTTCAGTGGTATAGAAATTCACAAGGATGATTTGGTAGAGGCGGAGAGGAAAATTAAGAGCGAATTAGGCCAAGGGGAGGGAATATGATTTTCCTATACTATCTTAAATTGGCATTTAAAAGCGATAAAAAGATTATTTCAGCTTGAATTTAATAATTTCTTTAGCGAGAGCATCCTGAGGCTGTAATATCCAGGGGCATTTACCTTCTTTATTAAGTGAAATAAATACCGAATGGTAATTTGGAGTAAAGGAAGATATTTCCTTATGCCACAGGATAGCAGTTCTTATTTCCTTGATATAAGGCTGGTAATTGCAGTTAAGCCATTCTACCGATTTTTGTAGGGTGTTACCAGAGTCGGTTAAATCATCAACTAATAATACCAACGGATTAATCTGGTTGGCTGAGGTTAAATCTCGGCTTAATATCACCTCACCTTGCTTCTCTGTGTTACCGGCAATATCTGGTGTGTAGCTGGAAACTGATAATACAGCCAGGGGAAGTTTCAGCGTTCTGGAAATTATATCTCCAGGTATAAGCCCGCCCCGAGCGATACAAATTACCTGGTTGGGTTTGAATCCAGAATCTAACACTTTGTAGATTAAATCCGAAATAATCTTAAAATATTCATCCCAACTAACAATAATAACTTCTTCCATATTTTTCATACAATTACTTTAATTTTACTTTATTTTTGACCCCAGTTGCCCCAGTTTAAGAGAAGGCTTTATCAGAGATAGGAGCCTCTAAAAAACACCAAAGTAACTATATTTACAGCTTAATAATCTGTCAAGAATGAAGACCTGACCCCATATGTTGCCTCCTGGAGTGGGAAGATTGGCCTTATTGGTCTGGTAAGTGATCATTACTGCCGGGACTGTAATCGTTTGCGTCTTACCTCCGATGGAAAATTGTATCCCTGCTTGATGAACCATATATACGAAGACCTGAAACCTTTACTGAAAGGCGGTGACGAGGGTATACGAGAGGCTTTTTTGAAAATGGTGCAGTTAAAGCCCTGGCAGGCTAACCTTGAAGATGAAAACATTATGAGCCTGATAGGTGGGTAAGTATATACACATTACTGGTATTGGATATTCATTTTGTTTGAGTTATGTCAAGAATGAAGACCTGACCCCATATGTTGGTTACAGATTAATCCCTCTTGCTGCATGA
>QLTX01000182.1 GCA_018725175.1 Candidatus Psychracetigena formicireducens | reverse complement strand
CGGCAGCCATGAGAGCTGGTTGGAGGCACAGAAAAAGTTTGGAAGAAGCGAAAGGGTATCTGCCTGGGCTGCCGGTAACCGGACTATTTTCTCTTACCACCTTAACCTGAGCACAAAAATTTTACTTCATGAGATGGCCCACGAAATTCATAACGAATATATCCGCTACCGACACTCCCCCATCTGGTGGAAGGAGGGCATAGCTATGTTCTCCTCACTATCCGAATCAGAAATAAGAGGAAGAGTTCAACAAGCCAGGTTCAGAGTAATCAACAACACCCATATACCTCTGATGCAACTATTTTCTTACCCGGCAGAAGAATACGACCTGGTTTACAATGTGGGATTAAGCGTTGTAGTTTTCCTGCTCAACGAATATGGGGCTTCTTCCTTCACTGCTTTCAACAAGGCTATGCGGGAAGGTAAAAACTTTGAGTCCGCTCTGTCCAGCGTCTACGATATAAGAAACATCAGCAAACTTAACGATAAATGGGAAGAAGCTCTTCAGGATTGGAAAACCTGGGAATCTATGATAAAGAATCTACCCAAAATGTTAGAGGAATGAACTTTTTATATTCTCCGAACAGAGCAGTTCTTTCTTCTTCTTTAGCCCCTGCGAGAAACCGCCTAAGGACTCATCGGCACGGATAACCCGATGGCAGGGAATAATTCCCGGCAAGGGGTTCTTCCTTAACGCCTGACCTACCGCTCTAAAAGCTAGCGGAGACCCGATCCTTTCTGCCACCCATTTGTAACTTCTTGTCTTTCCATAGGGAATGGTCTTAACAACCCCACAGACTTTCCTTTGGAAAGGAGTGTAACAGGACCAATCTTTTTCACTAACCTTTTTTCTATTCATAGTTTTTTTGATTTCCTTAACTATCCGCAACACTAGTTTTCGGTTCACCCGAATTGATTTAACTATTTCTTCTATGGGAGCTTTCCTTGTGCCTTCAAAGGAACCAAAACGGGCAAGAACCAAAGGCTAACTATTTCCCTCAACAAACACATGTTCAAATTTCTTATCCAGGGAAGCCACCTGTATCCCTTCCAGTCCCAATTCCTTAAGAGCATCAACCGCACAGAACGCAACTGATCCTTTTTCTTAAAATGCATCTTCTCTTTATTGCATCACTTATTTTTAACTTCATTTTTTTCCCACCCCTTTTGTTTTTTATTAGCATCTTTTGCTTATAAAAAGTCAAGGAAGGTCGCTCGTTTCAATCCACGCCCTCGCACGGAGAGCGACTTTTTTCAACCAATTACGGGTATCGCCCAACCAGGTTTCAATCCACGCCCTCGCACGGAGAGCGACGATGACTGAAAGCTAAATAACAATTTTACTTCCACCAAGTATTGTCAAACTCATGTTTTATATCAGCAGCTATATTCTCTGTTAAGTACGATTTAGTTGGCAACATTTGGAATAAAGTTGCTGGGCACATTATGGGATCAATAGGTCCATGAAGACCTAATCTAACAGAAAATCTCTGCCATGATACATTGGTACCAGCAATACTAAACATATTCCAATTCTCAATATTTTTTGCATTTACAAATTGTGCTGGACCTACGGTTGCACCTTTTGGAGGACATAATGACCAATCACCGCTTGCTCCATAATCTGGATCAAGAACAGTTTGTGGAATACAAAGAGGGCTTATTTTTACTATCCTGGGTCCTAATGTTTGCCACTCTTCAATAGTTTCTGCATAAAATTCGCTACAATATTTCTTCGAACTACCATAAACCATAGCAATATGACAATCCCATCCAACTCCACACTCTATAAGGTCTGCCCCACCTACATCCTCTATCATTTTTCCATAATCATTGATATTTTTTTTCGTTGGACCCTGCATATGATCTATCGGAGGTCTAATATCTTTATCAAGTCTATAATAAAAATTATATAAAAGTGAACGATATAAGCTTTGTGGATAATCGGGGGAAGGAGTATTACCATCCTCATCCGCATACTCATCCATACTGAAAATATAAAGTTTTCTACAATCAATTTTAAGTGTGTTTAAAGCATGTGCTAATTTTCTATAAAAAATATGAGGCTGAGGCCAAATAAATACAATATTTCTATTTTCATTAGAGGCATCCATTATCATTTTCAACCACTTGAAAAGTCGATGATTTGAAAATTCGTTATCATCTAAAACTTTAATTTTAAAATCAGGATGAGAGCCTTTTTGAGTTTTTTCTATATCTTGCCTTTTTATGTTTCTTGCTCTCTCACAAGCTTCAGCATCCGTATACGGTATCCAATCCGATATTGCAAACTTAAATTCTTTAGACCTCATAGCACTTACTCCTTCAATTTAAAAATTTAATATTATTAATTTCCTATTTTTTTCTCTCTTTTTTTCTCTCTTTTCCTGCCCAAAATTCTGCTTATTTAAGAGCAAATTTTGGGCAGGTAGAACAAA
>QLTX01000181.1 GCA_018725175.1 Candidatus Psychracetigena formicireducens | reverse complement strand
TTTTACTCACTTTGACTCTCATATGGGGTGGTCAAACCTTGACTTTATCGTTGGCAGCAGAATGTTTAACGCTATATTCCCCATAGTAGAAAGAGAGCGCGTTCCTATAAGGGAGACATTGCCGCTTAGAAGATGGCGGCTAAGAGAAAAAGGTATATGGACCCAAGACCGCATAAATTTTACAATTTCATTAACTCCATTATTAGGCAGGCAGAGAGCCAGATTTATTCACGCTTTGAGAAATCTACCTCGCGGCATCACTGAGATAAATTTTCACCCGGCACGGGATTCAAAAGAACTGAGAAAAATTTTTTCTGACTGGCAATTTCGCGTCAATGAAAGGGAATTGCTTTTGTGCAAGGAAATAAAGCAAATAATTGAAGATGAGGGAATAGTTCTCATCAGCTTTGAGCCACTCAAGATACTTTCTCGGGAGAGTGGTGAATGAAAAATAAGCATAAGTTTGAGGAAATCCTTCTTTTTCCTCATTACCATTTTGATCTGGAGTGGTGGAAGACTAAAGAAGAATACCAGATTGTGATGGAGGAGGTCTTCACCGCTGCTTTTGAATTATTAGAAGAATACTCTGAATTTACCTATGTGATTGACCAGGTGGCATCCATAGAGCCGTATTTAAGGAAATATCCCGAAAAGAGAGAAATCCTTAAAAAATATATCAGAAATGGCAGGGTGGAAGTTGTTGGCGGCACATGGTCAGCTCCTGATGAGAATCTTCCTTATGGAGAGTCCCTTATCAGGGGATTTATCCTGGGCAGGCATTACTTCAGGAGAGAATTTGACACTGAAGTAAAAATTGCCTGGGAAATAGATGAGTTTGGCCACCCTTCTCAACTCCCGCAGATTTTAAGAAAATGTGGGTTTGATTACTTTGCTTTTTCCCGGGGGATGAAGCCATACGATGCGAAACGCCCTGTGGACTTTTACTGGGAAGCTCCTGATAAGACAAGAATTAAGACACACTGGATGTGCTGTCATTACACTCTCACCTCTCTCATAGGCGGAAAGCAGAGTTACAAGGCATTTTCTAAAGAGCTTTCATCACGCTTGCAGTATGAAGGAGAGCGCAGTGACATGGGAGCCCTTTTTGTCCCCTGTGGCAGTGATTTTACTATTCCTGAGAAAAGCTGGTTGACATCTGTGAAAAGATGGAACCTCGCAAATAATCCTAAAATAACCTTTGCCACGCCAGTTAGCTATTTTAAGAGGCTTGATACTGAAAAAGGTGATAGTATAGACGTCCACCGTGGGGATTTTAACCCACTTTTTACCGGGTGTTACACTTCACGCGAGAGGGTTAAAAAACTGTGTCGCCTGTCGCAAAATCTGGCACTCCAGACTGAAACCCTGTGTGCAATTGCAACTGCATTGGGGGGCTTCAATTACCCACAGAAAGCAATAGGAGAGGCATGGGTCAATATCATTGAGAATGATTCTCATGATTCTATCTGCGGCACCGGAGTGGATAGAGTTTATGTGGATACACTAAAGAGATACAGGATAGCGCTAAACCTTCTGGAGAAAGAGAAAAAAGCGGCAGTAGGCTCTATAGCGAAAAGAATTAAGGTAAAGGAAGCGACGACGGCTTATGCAGTCTTTAATAGTCTTGGCTGGAAGAGGTTGGAGCTGGCTTCATTCCCCTGCCGGTGCAAATCAATGATGGAGGAGCCCTGGTGTTAACGGAAGTTCCCTCAATGGGGTATAAGATTCTCTATGTGCAAAAAAAAGCAAAAAAAAGACCTGACTCTGAAGAAATGCCATTGATTCTGGATAAAGAAAACCTTATTGTGAGCAATAAATTTTACACAGCGAAGATATGCCCGGATAGCGGGAACATAAGGAGCTTAAAGATAGAGGGTGGCGGTGAGCTAATCAATAACAGAGAGTTTCTTGCCAATGAACTCCTTATAGAAGAAGATGCTGGAAATCTCTGGACTATTCATACTGTTGGTAATGCGGCGAGAGAGACAGGAATGGCAAAAGTCAGGATAAAAGAATCAGGAAACTTACGTGTAATAATAGAAGTGGAGAGGTCATATCACCACATGTTCGTTAAAAAAGAGATAACCTTTTATGTTCATACCCGGCGCATTGATTTTCTAACCTCAATTAATTTTAAGGGGAAAGATAAAAAGGTGAAGGTGGTTTTTCCCCTTAATTTGAAAGGCAAAAAACATTATGTTGAAACTCCATTTTGCGTGGAGGAAAAAGGCGGCGGCGTCTGGTGCGCTCAAAATTTTACTGATGTAACTGACGGCAAAGAAGGTCTGGCTGTTATAAATAGCGGAATTCCGGGATGTGAAATTAAAGACGATTATCTTGCCTTGAATTTATTCAGGAGTGTCTCTGTCCTTTCTCTTACTTTTCTAAAGTTCATTGTAGAGCATTTCAGAGAAATAATGACTGCTTTTAAAAAAGTTTATGAA
>QLTX01000180.1 GCA_018725175.1 Candidatus Psychracetigena formicireducens | reverse complement strand
TAGCCAACTCTCCCACATCGGTTTTGGGGAGATTAAAGGGCTTAACTTCAATGCCTCTTTTCATCAGGGCTTCAATAAAGTAATCAACCATACTCTGAACACTACCGTGCATAGAGATATAAGGTAAAACCACTTCATTTTTTACCTCATCAGAAACCCATTCTTTATACAGGTCCATTATAAACTCAGGCCTGGTGTAAACCTGACCGTGGCTGGGAGCAATAACTGTAATATCATAGGAACTTAACCTTTCTAAGTGTTTCTGGATGTGATTCCTGAAAGGCATCATTATTTCTGCATAATACCTTTTAGCAGGTTTAAAAACTTCGCTTTCATCGCTAACAAATAGCTCGCTGGAAGATAGATGTGCACCAAACAGGTCGCAGGGGAACAATATCCTGTCTTCTCTAAGATAGGTAAGCATGGTTTCTGGCCAGTGCACCCAAGGAGCAATAATAAATTCCAGAGTTCTGTCACCTAAGGAAATCGTTTCCTTATCATTAACGGTAATAAATTGAGTTTCAGGTATTAGAAGATGCTCTTTTAAAAGCTCCTTGCACTTAGGGTTAGTTACTACCTTCGCCCCGGGGAACTGTTTTAATACTTCGGGAATCTCCCCCGAGTGGTCCTGTTCAGCATGATGGGAGATTACGTAATCAATCCTGTCAACTCCCAGACTTTTGAGGTTGTTAATTAAAACATTTTTCTTGGTAAAATCAACAGCATCAATTAAAGCTGTCTTTTCACTACCTTTTATAAGGTAGGAGTTATAGCTGGTCCCATCAGGAAGTGGGATTAATTCATCAAAAAGTCTCCTGTCCCAGTCTAAAGCCCCTACTTCATATATTTCTGTTTTTAGTAATCTTACTGCCATTCTTATACCTTTTCAAACTGGTCTTTGCCTACCCCGCATAAGGGGCAAGTCCAGTCAGGCGGTAACTCTTCAAAAGGAGTCCCGGCAGAAATTCCCGCATCTCCATCTCCCACTTCAGGGTCATAAATATACCCACAAACTATACAAATGTATTTAGCCATTTTCATCCTCCTTAGCCATATTTGTTAAGTTGTTATCTACAACATAGACAGGTAGTAAATCTGGTAGCAACTTCTGCCCAGTTTAGTGATTTAAAAAAAGAATTAATATAATCCGCTCTCTTTAAACCATAATCTATCATAAAAGCGTGCTCAAATACATCCATTACCAAAAGGGGCAGGGCTCCAGAAAGATGCCCCACATCATGCTCGTTCACCCAGGTGTTAAATAATCTATCAGTAGCTGAATCATAATAAAGGATCACCCAGCCAATGCCTCTTATAACCCCGGTTGCCCGAAAATCTTTTTCCCAGTTTTCCAGAGAACCAAAATCAATAACTATTTTTTCCAATAATTTTGACTTCGGGTCTAACTCACTACCACCTTTAACCAGATTCCCAAAGTAGTACTCGTGGAGTCTCACTCCATTAAATTCCCAACCAAACCTTCTTTTTAATTCAGCGTATTCTGGGGCAGCAACCTTACCATATTGAAGGTATTGTTTCAAAATATCATCCAGTTTATTAGTATTAGCAAGATAACCCTGGTATAAAGTAAAATGATTCTGAAGAAGTTGGTCACTAAATCCTTCTAAACCGAGGAGATCCTCATAATTTTTAGCTTCTATAGCCATATTTTCCTCCTTTTTCTGAAATTGATTCAATTAGAATCTTTATAAAACATTAAACCATTTATTAACCTGGTGTGTCAAGGTAACAGGTTCAGCTTTTTGCCCAGGATAGCTTAAATCTACCTGAAGGTATCCCATACTTACCCTATACAGGGGTATTTAAACCAGATAAATGAGCAATTACCTGTCTTCAGAATAACTTCGCTCCCCCTCAACCTTCTTTATGTCTGTAATATCCATAGTAAACTCCAGCATACCCGCATAATTTCCATTTTTACCCCTGGCTGCCATATATTTAATATATATCAGTCTTCCTTTAACTGTTCTCCAAGAATCTATGGAGTCCTTAACACCACTTTTTAATAATTCAATTATTTTATTCAAAGCCGGGATGCTGGCTTCAGAATGGCAGGCCTGAATAGTTGTACCAATTATCTGGGGGTTACGGGGGAAAATAGGGGTTTTGGGTTCGTTGTAATAAACAATGTAATCGTCTTTATCCACAAAGGTGAGCTCTGCTGGAATGGTAGTAAATAATGCTTCCAGCTCCGTAAGTGAGAGACTTCCCACGGTAAGAGGTACTCTCTCTTCTTTTTTATTCTGGCAACAATTAGTTATATCGTCGGTCATTTTTTACCTCCAGGTAAAATTAATAATTAAAATTACTTAAGTATTTTACAGCATAATCAGTATATTCAAAACAAATTTAGATAACAATACCAGGTTGTTATATTGTACTAATTCGTGTTCAGGGTAGTCTATTACATATTACTTAGACAGGAGTTTAGCCCTTGAGTGGTTATTATCACTCACAAAGCGTCTCGTAGTGCTGTTTTT
>QLTX01000018.1 GCA_018725175.1 Candidatus Psychracetigena formicireducens | reverse complement strand
CTGGCTGGGGGGTTCGCCAGCGGCTGGGCTGGTGGTGCTCGTCCTCGGTGCAGCAGTGCTGCTGCCGATAGGGGTAGTAATCCTCTTCTTTCCGCTGGCTCAGATTGCTCAAGCGGGGAGCAGTAAGGCAATGGAGCAGCTACTCAAGCGGAGCATGTGGCTGACAAAGGCGCTGCCGCTCACCACCACCGAGGTCGTCCTTATCGCTGTGCTGAAGATAATAGTGGTGCCCTTACTGCTCGGGGCAGTGGGGATACTGATCTACGCCCTGCTCATGGAGGTGGTGTTGGTCCACGCCCTCCTCGCGGTGATCGGGCTCTTATTGCTCCTGCTCGGTGGCTCCGTGGGCAGCACCGGACTGGAGTTCTGGGGTTATGTCCGGGCAGGGAAGATCAATCCGCTGCTCGCCAATCTGTTGGAGATCCTTATCCCGGTGGCTTACTTTGGCGCTGCTGCCGGACCACTCACCCTCTACTTGCTCAGTGATATCCCCTGGCTGGCTTTCTTCCAACTGCAACCCCTTCTAATTGGTGGACTGATAAGCTGGCCTGTGGTAAGTATGTTGACCATCTGGGGTGGTTGGAAACTCGCAACCAGAAGCTGGGAAGAAATAGAGATTGAATGAGGGAAAATATGGAGCCAGTTCTAATCATTTGAAAAACTCCTATTATTTTAAACAAACTCTACCTTAAGTTATTTCTTTATGTTAATTTGACAGTTCTTATAATTTATGAGCGGCTTGGGTAACCCTCTTTCGTATAGATTATTTTTAATGAGGGTTGGTTTATCGACCTATATTTTCAGGTAAAATTATAGATTATTTTTAATGAGGGTTGGTTTATCGACCTCTATTTTCAGGTAAAATATATAATCAATACTAACAGGATTTATTTAATTTTGAAGGATTTATTAAAATAATACCTTAACAATTATATGAGGTGTAAATTGGGTAAAAAGATATGGTTAGTTATTTTATTAGTAGTTTTTGGACTATCCCTTTTTGTGGGGGGTTATTTTCTTGGCATTGCCATGAAATTACAGGAATTTGAAAGTGACCTTAGAGATATTATCGTAGCTGAAGAAAGACCTGGATTACAAATTGGTAAAGTTAGTATAGACAACATAGATTATTACGAGATATGGATACCTGCAGGTTTTCCTGATAAAGCAGGTTATGGAGCAAACTTTATTTTACTAAGAAGGCTGGTTCCTTTTTCTCCGGATGTTTTAGATGTGTTAAAATCTGCTATGGTAGAGCTCCTAAATGGTCCTAATGAGGATGAAAAAGCCCAGGGAGCATTTCCCTTAATTCAGAGAGGAATATTATTGAGCGCCGAGATAGATGAAAAAGGGACCGCCATACTCAATTTCTCTGAAGATTTTGACCCTAAGGGAGGTTCTCTGGCTATATTTATGACTACTAAAGCAGTAGAAGAAGTAGCCAGGCAGTTTACTGATATTAATAAAGTAAAAATTTTGATTGAAGGGGTGGAGGACGCTCTGCAACCTTAATAAAATTAAGGAGAAAATTAAATGCAAGTATTGATACTTTATTACTCAAGGACCGGGAATACCAAAAAATTAGCTGAAGCCATTGAAAAGGGTGTAAAGGAAGTGCCCGGGGTAAACGCTATTATAAAAACCACCTCTGAAGTGGTGAAGGAAGATTTTCTCAATTCTCAGGGTATTATCGCTGGCTCCCCGGTATATTTTGGTTCTATGGCAGGAGAATTAAAAACAGTTCTGGATAATTTTGTAAGCGTAAGAAAATATGCAGAGGGTAAAGTAGGTGCTGCTTTTACTACTTCCGCTGACCATTCAGGCGGGAAAGAAACAACCTTAATATCTATAATACAGGCTTTCCTGATATATGGAATGGTTGTAGTTGGCGACCCCTTAGAAGCTACCGGTCATTATGGGGTTGCTTGCTCTGGTTCACCTGATAAAAAATGCCTGGAAAACGCTGGTAAACTGGGAAAAAGAGTTGCTCAACTGGTAGAAAAGCTATTTTCCTGATTACTTAGAAAACACTGCTTATCATCAGCAAAAGCATCTCCCTCTAAGGCTAAGGCCGTTGCCCGACAACCTATGCACTCAGGTATTTCACAATGCTGGCACTTTCCTTTAAGGTTTCTTCTGTCAAATTGACTTCTGTACTCGGACAATCTTTTGATAACCTTAGCAAAAGATTCGGCCTGTAAATTACCCAGAACTTCAGGCAACCGACGACAGGGATATACTACTCCATCGGGCATCAAGCACATAGATTCATCTCCCAGATTGCAGGTAGCTCCATAACAATCCTTTTTTTCTAAATCAATCCAGAACGCTTTATAAGGTAACAGTTCAAAAACCGGCATCTGGAAATTCTGAGAAATGAATTCTAAACATTTATACCATTGCCCAGCATTTAAAGTTTTTTCTATAATATTTTTACCCCTCCCCAGAGGCACAAACCTCTCTAAAATTAAACCTTTTACACCAGTTTTTATGGCTAATTCAACCATATCTTCTAAATGCCTGTAGTTATAGTGAGCCAGGGTAAACATAAATATTACCTTTTCTGGGGGTAATAACTTTATATTCGCTATCACCTTATCAAACACCTTTATTCCTCTTAGGGCATCATTTACTTCCCTGGTTGGTCCTTCTAAGGATATTTTTATTTTCTTAAGTAAAGAATTATTTAAATAAGGGTGGAGTCTTTCGATAAATAGACCATTGGTTATAATATTAACTTCCTTTACTAAGGAAAAACGGGCATCATTAGTAATGTTGTCTAAAAGCTGGTAAGTTAAATTTGATATTAACGGTTCACCGCCAGTTAGGTTTATGCTCAAGGAATCATAGCCATTCTTCTTTAAATTAATTACCACATCGTAAAGAATATTTAAGTTTTCATCCAGAGACAAATCCCGCTGGTTGTTAAATACTGTTTGGTAGCAGTGCTGGCATCTTAAGTTGCATAAATCTGTAAGGTGCCATTGAAAAGAAAAGTTTTTTTCCATATCTTGAATTATAATACATTATCTTGCTCCCCATAAGTTGAATTGTTATAATTTTTAACTGATTTAAAATATTTATTTTGGAGGAAAAATGTTAAAAGAGTTTAAAGAATTCGCTATGAGGGGAACCCTCATAGATATGGCTATTGGCTTTATTGTGGGAGCTGCTTTCAGTAAGATAATTACCTCACTGGTTAACGATGTACTGATGCCCCCTATTGGGTTAGTGTTGAATAGGGTAAATTTTAGCAATCTTTTCCTGAATTTATCCGGGCAACCATACACAACTCTGGCGGAAGCTCAAGCTGCAGGAGCTCCTACCATTAACTATGGAGTTTTCTTAAATACCATCATTGACTTTGTTATTGTGGCTTTTGTAATGTTTTTACTGGTTAAGCAAATAAACCTTTTAAGAACCCAATTAGATAAAAGCCCTGCTTCCACACCCAAAACCAAAGATTGTCCTTTCTGCTACTCAGCTATTCCTCTAAAAGCCGAGCGGTGCCCCTTTTGCACTTCCGAGCTAAAGTAGTTTAGAATTTACTTTAATGAATATGCATCCATAGATTATTAAATATAAAAATACGCTAACCCCTTGACTTGGATTTAATATATCTATTATTATAATTACAATAGTTTCTCATATGCGGAGGTTTTAATGGATAATATTTTTTGGGTTGTGCCGATTTCCGGCATCATTGGTTTATTTTTTGCTTTTCTCATTTCTAAAAACATTATGAAGCAGGAAGAAGGAACGCCTGAAATAAAAAAAATCATGAAGGCGATTCAGCAGGGTGCGGATGCCTTTCTGAAAAGAGAGATAAAAACCATATTTATTTTCCTGGTTTTGTTTGCTGGGTTGATGGCCACTGTACTTAGTCCGTTATTAGCTTTAGCTTTTATCATTGGCGCAACTTTTTCTATGACTGCTGGTTATGTTGGGATGAAAATTGCTACCCGTGCTAATGGTCGGACAACTTATGCCGCTGCTAAATATGGTTCAGGCAAAGCCCTGGACATTGCTTTCTCCGGGGGAGCGGTGATGGGAATCATTGAAGCCAGTCTGGGAATACTTGGTGCAAGTTTAATTTTAATTTATCTTATTTTAAGCAACTACTTTACCGACCCCCTGATGAAATTGGAAGTTATCAGCGGATATGCCCTGGGAGCAAGCTTTATAGCCCTATTTGCTCGTGTAGGGGGTGGAATCTTTACCAAGGCCGCTGATGTGGGAGCTGATTTAGTTGGTAAAATTGAAGCGGGCATACCGGAAGACGACCCCCGAAACCCTGCGGTAATTGCAGATAATGTAGGTGATAATGTGGGTGATATCGCTGGTATGGGAGCAGATTTATACGAATCCTATGTGGGTGCTATAAATGCCGCAGCCATTTTGGGCTTTACCCTCGTTGGGGAAAAGGGGTTATTTTTTCCTTTTCTGATAGCCACCATAGGTCTTTTTGCTTCTCTGCTGGGTATTATTTATATAAAAGTTATGGCTAACCGACAAAAAGCTTATGTAGCTCAAGTATTAAGAAATGGTACTTTATTATCTTCCTTTCTTACTGCTATTGGTGTTTTCTTCCTTTCCAGGCATTTCCTCCAGGACCTTAACCCCTTCTATGCCACTATTTCGGGTTTGGTAGCGGGGGTTTTAATTGGACTTATAAGTGAATACTATACTTCAAAAAAACCTGTGGAAAACATAGCTTTTTCCAGCACCACTGGTTCTGCTACCACTATCATCTCCGGGATAGCCGTAGGTATGGAAAGCACCTTTGCTACCATCTTAGTTTTAGTAGGTGGAATTATGGTAAGTTATTCCGTAGCCGGCTTGTGGGGTATAGGTTTAGCTGGGGTAGGCATGCTTTCAACCTTAGGTATAAGTTTATCAGTGGATGCTTATGGACCCATAGCCGATAATGCCAGTGGAATCGCTGAAATGACTCATCAAGGTGCTAAAGTAAGAGAAATTACCAGTTCCCTTGATACTTTCGGAAATACTACCGCCGCTATGGGAAAAGGTTTTGCTATTGGTTCAGCAACTCTTACCGCCCTGGCTCTGTTTGTAGCCTTTTCTACCTGGGCTAAACTTGACGGTATAAATATGCTAAAACCGGAGGTAATTTCTGGAGCCCTTATTGGGGCGATGCTCCCCTTTCTGTTTTCTTCCCTTTCCTTGAAAGCTGTGGGAACTGCGGCTACCCATATGGTTCAGGAGGTTAGAAGACAATTCAAAGAGATTGAGGGTTTATTGGAAGGAAAAGCTGAGCCTGATAATGCTCGCTGCGTGGACATAGCTACCAGAGTAGCCTTAAGAGAAATGATCCTACCCAGTTTAATTATGGTCGGAGCTCCTTTCGCTACTGCCTTTCTTTTTGGAAAAGAAGCCCTGGGAGGAATGTTAATTGGAGCTACCCTGAGCGGCTCTTTATTAGCCATATTTATGTCTAATGCCGGTGGTGCCTGGGATAACGCCAAGAAGCTAATAGAACATGGTAAATATGGTGGTAAAGGGTCAGATGCCCATAAAGCTGCAGTAGTTGGCGACACAGTTGGCGACCCCTTCAAAGACACTGCCGGTCCTTCTATTAACATTTTAATAAAACTGATGGCAGTTATTTCTCTGGTGTTTTTACCTATTTTCTTTAAATAAATTTTATTCCCTGATTATTCAGGTTAGACAGGGTAAAAAAAGCCAGAGATTCTTTGTCAATATGCTGGTAGCGGGCTAATGTTCCAATGCTGGAAAGCAGGTAGTTATTATCTATTAGCACTTCAGGATTATTGGGAAGCAGCAACCTGGAGGACGGGCGAATAAAAAGTGATTGGAGAAATTGCTTCATACCGGGTAGAAAAACTAACGCCCCTCCGGTACCAATAACCCACTTAACTCTGGTTAAATCTTTACCCCAAACATAAGTTCCTCTTCCAGTCGGACTCATGACATATCTGATTTCACCCACATGTCTGAGTAAAGCTGTTTCTACTGCTTTTTGGGTTATTTTACTGGTAACAGCTATCTCCTCCTGCTCGTGAGATAAAGGGGTAATATAAGAGGTTCTCGCGAGAAGGGACTCCTTTTCTGCTCCCTCAAAAAGGTCAATTACTTGGTTAGCTGATAAGTAAACCCCCAAATCACCCTCCACAGTTCTTTTTGATTTAGGTTCAGGATAAGGGGTGATTTTTTTTAACTCTTCATCACCCTCGGTAACTGAATGAACATCGGTGGTGGCTCCACCAACATCAAAACCTATGACATCGCCTAATATATTAGATAATAATTGAAAAGCATTCATCACCGCACCGGGTGTTGGCAGTAAAACTCCGGAAATCCAATCTTTTATACTGGACATACCTGGACCTTCAGTTATATGCTCTTCAAAGGCTTTCTGGATAATTTTTTTAACTGATTCAATGTTAAGCTCATCCAGCCGGGGATACACATTTTCGGTAGGATAGACCTTAAAACCTCTGGTTTTTAGGATTTGGGATACTTCATTCTTTACGGCAATATTGCCTGCATAAATAATCGGAACTTTTATTTTCAGGTGACTGATAAGGTGAGCATTCTGTACAATGACTTCACTTTCCCCGTAGTCAACTCCTCCGGCAAGAAGCAAAAGTTTAGGAGATACTTCCTCAATCTTTTTCAGGTCTTCTTCTCTAAGTGCTCCTGAAGTTACCAATTTAACCACTGCTCCTGCGCCCAGGGCTGCTTCCTTAGCAGCTTTAGCAGTCATCTCGGGTACTAAGCCATGTACGGTCATCCTCAGTCCCCCAGCAGCAGAGGAATTCCCTAATAGAACCGCACTATCCAGAGATGGTATTTTAGTTTTATAAACCAGGTCTTCCAGAGCTTTTTTCAAACCCTCGCTTACATCCCCTATCTGAACCGTAGTAAGGGAGTAGCCTTTTCCCAGGAATGCCTGAATTTTTCCTTCAGAAATAGTAAAGGCGGTTGCCTTGGTTAAAGTTGAGCCAACCTCTATTACAATTATTAGTTTTCCTGATTTATGGTATTTGTCTATAAACCTAACCGGCTTAACTATTTTTTTACCCTAAGGCTGCGAATGATAAATGAGGCTACATCAATTCCTTTAGTACCTCTACCAAAAGCTGTGTTTAAACCGGATTCCTGCGCAATTTCTGCAGATATCTGGGTTCCACCACCTATTATTACCATCTGGTCTCTAACACCTTTCTCTACAGCATAAGAGGTAAGCTTTTTTAAGTTTATCTGGTGAATATTTCCATGAGTTACAGTGGTTGAGGCAAGAATAACCCTGGACCCTGTTTCAATCGCTGAATCAATAACTTTTTGTGGAGGGACGGAAGTTCCCAAATAAATAACTTCAAATCCCCACTTTTCTATACCTCCATGCTTAACATCAATAACTTCTTTTAAACCCACAGAATGTTCATCTTCTCCGAGAGTGGCTGCAATTACCTTTATTCCTCCCCTACTTTCTACCTCCTGCCTGATCTCATCGTCACTAAGATGAGGGATTTTTTCTTCCTCCTCAATTTGGTCTTCGTTTAAATGAAAAACTACCTCTCCCCTTACTTCCACGAAACTACCCTCAGCAGGATGGAGAACCTGCTTGTGAATTACTTCCACATTGATTAACCCCAGTTTTTGCGCCATAAGTCGGGCAGCTGGAACCACTTTTTTCTCGGGAAGGGGTAAAAATAAAGAAAGTAAAACTACTCCATCGTCTCTCCATTGTACTTCAGGTTTAAAGAGATGCTCTCTCTCAATTTTATCGTATTGAGACATCCTGGATTCTACATTATCATTTTCATCAAATTCACCTATATACTGGATTTTATCCGGGTGGCACATACTACAACCATCAACTAAATCGCAGGGTTTTTCTATATTTTCTGGAAGGTGGTTATCTCCAAAATGAAAACATACAGGTGCCAGGTAGTCGCTTTCTCTTAGGATTATACTATTTGCACCATTTCCTCCATTAACCGCTCTTTTAATACCGTCTCCTGCTCGTTCAGGGTAATAACCGGAATCAACAAAGAAACCTGCTTCCAGAGCTTTAAAGTACCCACCGACACTATTAATCTCTTCCAGGAAAAGTACCGCCCTTTCTTTAAGCTCTCTTACTTTCTCCCGGAAAGTTCCCTCATCTTTAAATTCAAGGTAACTTCTTAGGCCATCACAGGCAATATGGGTTTGTTTGGCTGTATTTACAGCATGAATAGAGTTGTAATGCCAGGGCACATTCCTCCCTTCGTCTGGGGTTATAGTAGATTGAATATCAGCACCGCAAATAACTGAGATTAAAGCATTCAGGGTGTGATTAACCGTTGCTTCCCTGGTGCAGGAATCTATGTATTTAGTATTCATCTGCGCCCGGAATCTAAAACCAGAGAAAAGTTCTCTAACCGCTACCGCATAAGGTAAATCCAGGCTCAAGGCTGGAAAAGGCGGGGCAGATGGAGGAACAGTAGAAAGAGCTATGTAGCGACTATCCATGCCCACCTTGAGGGAAAACATGCAGTTTATACCATGCTGAACCAGTAGTTCCGGCATAACCATAAAACCATGTTTAGCAGTAGCGTTGGCATTATGTGCTCCATCAATTTGAAGCATCTGGCTATTGGACATAATCATCTTGGCTTCTGCAGCATCCACAAAAGACCTCAAGGGATTAATGTTTCTATAAAGAATATTGTATTGAGGGTCCTGGTGAGCCCCGTTAATCCCCTCCTCTGAGAAAAGCACCGCAATTTCTGGGCCAGCTATGCCTGATACATAAGAATGTAAATTTATGGGTCTGCCCACTTCATCTTCAATTAGATCCAGGGCTTTACGGGTTGCTCTTATCTGCTTTCTGGTGATGGGGATCCCTCCAACACCCTCAGGCGTTCCTTCAATCAAACCATCAAAATGGCTCTGACCGAGGGTTCTAATTACCATCATGTGGTCTGCCCCATGCCAGGCAGCCATTCTCATCCGCCTGATATCATCTTCTAACCTTCCAGAAGCTATTTCCACCGTAATAACCGGACCTGGCTGGGGGTCAATATTAAACATTTGCCTGGAGGCTGGTAAGGGTATAGAGTGTACTAAATTTTTAGAAGTATCCTCATATTTAAAGAAGGATATTGCTTGTTTTTCAATTTTTTCTCTCCAGGTCCAACCCTTTCTTCGAGGGTGATAATGTTCTAAATTCTTCAGTAACTCTTTGATATTGATTTTTTCTTCAGGTATAAGCATTTTATGCCCCCTCATTGCCGATGCTGGTTTGTTTGGACCAGAAGGTTTTTAGTTCTGCCCAGCCTTCATCTTTAACTAATTTTAAACCAGCTTCCCTATACGGTAAATTAGCTAATTCGGCGTACCTTAAAACCAGATGACCCGCTCCATGACCTAACAGATCTTCTTTCAAAGCGCGAGTAACTATTGCCTGAGCTTCCAGGGAAGAAAAACCCATCCTTAACAGAATGGACCTTTCCAGGGAGGGAGAACTGTATTTTTTTGCCATATCCAGTATTGGTTCAGTTATTTCCTCTAACAGTTTGAAGAAATGTTCCTTAAGTTCTTCATTGGATAAATGAACAAGATGTTTCCTTCTTTCAGAAAAATTATCCATACATTACTCCTTTACTATTAAGGTAATCTATTACCAGATTATTATTATCTTTTAATTCCTCTTGCAGAAACTTTAATTCAGATAAACTTAACTTTTTCACTTCGTTCTTTTTAAGCGTATGTTCTAAATATGACTGTTTTAACTTATCTAAAGAGTGTTCCTCATAGGATAATTGGCTAAGATGCTCCGGAATAACTATTCTTTTTCCAGGAATATTATCACCTGGCTTACCACGAATAACTTCAACCCCCATTTTCCTAGAAAAAGTTAGTTGAGCGGTGGGGTGTTTACCAGCACCGGTATATTCAGTTTCCTGGATAACTAATATTTCATCTTCAGGCATTTCTCGAGCTAAGGGAATAGCCGCTGCCAAGGAGGTGTTACCAGCAGGACCTCTTTCTATGCCTTCCGTCCGGGTAAGAAGTTCGGTAGCATAAAATACTTCCCCCTGGGTTACTAATAAATACCGATCCAGGTATCTCAAAGAACGGGCAGCATTTCTCGGAACATCAACCCGGTCAGGATTAACCGCAAAAGGTACCCCAAAACCGGTGTGTCCAGTGGTGAAAGATTTACGATTGAAATCGTTATCCGAAGCCATATGCAGCCCTCTTAAATCCACAGAAACACCAATAATACGAGTATTAGTACATCCTGATTCTAATAAACCTCTGGCAGTTCCGGTAACATTTCCACCACCAGCATGGGTAATCAACACTGCTGAAGGCTCTCTCCCGTAGCGAGCTTTTACTTCTATCCCTACTTCATATCCCAACGCTTCAATTCCCTTTATACCATAAGGGGTATATAAAGAGGCATTGAAATAGCCTGTTTCTTTTAGAAGCAGTAAAGACCAGAAGAATAGCTCAGGTCCAACAGTTAATTGCCATACTTCAGCTCCCAGGGCTTCGCATTTCCTGCCTTTTTCCAGAATCTCTGGTTGACCGATACCCCGGGAATCAAATACTTCCTGGGCAATAATGCATTTTAAACCCCTCTGTAAAGCCTGAGAGGCTACCGCGGCTCCATAGTTTCCAGAAGTCGCTGCTACCACACCCCGATAGCCTTCTTTCTTTGCCTGGAAAAGCGATAAGGCTGCTCTTCTATCTTTGAAAGAACCTGAAGCGTTCATTGCCTCATCTTTGACTAAAATTCGGGCTCCTTTACCAGGTGAAGATATTTTTCGTACCAGGTTGGTTAAGTTTTTGAGTTCATAAAGAGGGGTATTACCCACTTTGGTTTCCAACTGAATCCTGAGAACCTCTTCAATAGGGTAGCTTGCAAATTTCATCAGGGCTTCATAATCAAAGGCTAATCCACCCTTTTCAAAGGCGTTATAGTCTATTCCCCCCAGGGATTTTTTCATTATTTCATTTCTTTGAGCCAGGATATCTTTTACTGTTTCCATAGTTCATCCACTTCCCAACCAATCTCCAGTAGTTCTCTAACCGGCTCACCAAAATCGTGCTTAAAGGGAGGATTAACCGCAATGAGGGTACCTGAAACTATCCTCTTCAAAGCGGTAATTATCTCTACTTCCTCTCCTATATAGGCATCATTAACTAAAAAACCCTTTATCCGAGCTTCAAAAGGAACTTTTCTGGTGTCTTCAGGGATACCTTCTACTCGCTCCTCTGGTTTAAGAAGAATAATTTTTATCTCAACATAACTATCTTTTTTTATCGGTTCACTTTTTATCATAATCTAAGGGATTAATTGTCCAGGTTAAAGCAGCCTCGGTACCGGTAGGTCAGCCATAGTCAGCAAACCTACAGGCGCCTTAAGCACTAAAGGCACCATATTTACCGCTAAAGCGATGGTGGCTAACCCCCCAGGAAATTCAGGTTTATTTACGAAGTTAACCGGTGGAACACCTTCAATTTGAATGTAATCTCCTGTTTCTACCCCTTCAAGATGAGGATGTATCTGCTGGGGATGCTCTAAATATATTTTTACCTCACCACCTACATATCCCCTGGAAATGTGTTTGCAACCAGCAACCATTCCTGGTTGGACTTTAACATAGGGGGTTTCTCTATACACGCTGGAAATGATAGGTTCTCTCTCTTGCTCTATATGGTCAATTTTCCATCCGAGGGCCTTAGAAATCATAGAGATAGATTCTGGAAACCCAAAATGACCAACTACGGTACCATCCTTCATTCCTCGATTAAATTCATCAATGGTAGTGCCTACGCCTTGAGTTTTCATTACTGAAGGTCCAAAAGGAGATAAGTCGTTAACTCTTTTAGCATGAATACTTTTAATACTGTGGGAAGCCCCGGTTAAAGTGATTATCAGTAAATCAAGAATATATCCGGGATTTACACCGGTTCCCAAAATCCTCAAACCTTTCTCTCTGGCATAATTATCCAGCTTAACAGATAGTTCCGGTTCTTTATACCAGGGGAAAGCCATTTCTTCAGCTATGGTTATTACATTTACGCCTTCCTCAAGAGCAGTCATTATTTCAGGAAAAGCTTCGCTGGTTTTGGAACAGGTGGAGTGTAAAAGAATATCAGGCTTTTCTCTTTTAAGCATTTCACCAGCCTTAGTTTCTACCTTAACTCCTACCTTCTCCTTAAAGCCCAGCGCTTCTCCCACATCCATTCCTTCTTTGTCACTTCTGCGTGCTACGACTCCAACCAATTGTAAACTGTTTTTGCTTTGCACTAACTCTATGATTCCTCTTCCCATTGCACCAGTTCCCCAAACTGCAACTTTACTCTTATTCATAAAAACCTCCTAGTTAAGAAATAATATTTATAAACAAACAATCGTTCTTTAAAAAAAGAAATATCCTGGTATAGAGTATGCATATTCTCTTACCAGAAGTTCTATTTTATAACTTTATTTTAACAGAATAAAAAGCAGTTGTCAAAATTTTCTCTATCTCCCCTGATATAGTTGGTTTGTATTCCCCCAAACCTTGTCTATCACTGTTATACTCCTATCTTTTATAGTCATAACTGTTATCCTGTCCCTGTCTTCAAGTTTTAATTATTTATATCTCTTTTACATATCCACTCAGGATACCAGCTTTTAGCCGTCTCTCCCGAGGGTTGCACTTCGTTATTAAACTTGCGGTAATCTAAATTTATTAATTAAAAAATATATTACCGTCACTTGCCAACAGAGAAGATGCTGCTTTATCGATGATTATGGTTACTTCCTTATGAAGTTGAAGAACAGTTGCCGGTACCTTAGTAGTAATAGGACTATTTATAGTTCTTTCAATAGCTTTAGTTTTTCTTTTACCGTTAGCTAACAAAATAATTTTTTTCGCCCTCATAATAGTGCCTATTCCCATAGTAATAGCTTGTTTGGGTACTTCCTGAGTATTATTAAAAAAACGAGAATTCGCTCGGATCGTCTTAGTCGTCAAGTTTACTAAATGAGTTTGGGTATCAAAGCTAATATCGGGTTCATTAAAACCTATGTGGCCATTATCGCCAATCCCTAAAATTTGTAAATCAATTCCTCCATTTTTCTGAATTAAATCTTCATATTGCCTACATTCATTATCTATATTCTTGGTAACTCCATTTAATAAGTGTACATTTTCTCTTTTAAGGTTAATATGTCTAAATAAAATATTCCACATAAAAAAGCCGTAACTTTGCGGATGTTCTATGGATAAACCATAGTACTCGTCCAAATTAAAGGTAACCACCTGAGAAAAATCAAGCTCACCTTTCTGAAATTTTCGAATAAGTTCTTTATACATACCAATTGGCGTGCTGCCTGTGGCCAATCCTAAAACAGAATTTTTTTTGTATATAATTTGGTCAGCAATTAACTGAGCTGCTTGATAGCTCATCTCGTTATAATTTTTTACTATCATAATCCTCATATTTCTTTTCTCCTGTATAGACAGTGAGGTCAGGCCTGACCATCGTCACCTTCCCTATTTATGTTAGTCGTTGTATATCAAAAGTTAAAAGAAGTTAATAAATGAATAATTTAGGTTTGCCCTAAAGATTTCAACATAATCAATAAAACCCCGGACTCATCTCCCGCCTTGCTTGAAGTCTTGGTGATAAATCTGTGGCTTCCGACTTGTCTGAATTAAGGATGTTTGCTGATTTCTATATGCTCATACGCTCAGCAGTAGCAACCCCACTAATAAGCCCGAAAGCACAAGCAAAACTACTGTTGGCAATAAAAGAATCAAGATAGCC
This sequence comes from Candidatus Psychracetigena formicireducens, assembly GCA_018725175.1. Lineage (GTDB taxonomy): Bacteria > Coprothermobacterota > HKB111 > HKB111 > HKB111 > Lithacetigena > Lithacetigena formicireducens. The sequence goes on along the minus strand of QLTX01000018.1, from coordinate 4,551 downwards.
CGTCCCGTGGAGACCAGGTAGTTTTCTCTTACCGCCAGAATGTAGAGCGCCAATGACCATATGAGTACCCCGAAATTCCCCAGGCCGGAGAGCAGAGCGCCCACCATTGGTAGCATCCCCACGACCGCCAGGGGAGCGACAAAAATACCCGGCAAGGAGGCAAAGCCAAAGCTGGAGAAAAGTCCCCCATAGCCTCCCTTGCCACCCAGCAGGGAGGCGGCTAAATGGGAGAGGGCAGTGAATACTACCAGTATTACGATATTAAAAATGATACTTCCCACAATTATGGTAGGCATGCCTACGTCGGGCAATCCCATGCCTTCAAGGTCGTAGAACCCTGTCTCTATCCAGACGATAGTGCTTACCAGAGAAGCGACCAGGTAGACGATTATCGCCCAGCCAATCGGTCGCTGCTGGCATATACTACGAATGGTAGATGTTGGTCTGGCCAGTACGCCAACGAGTGTCTCCAGAATACCTTTTTCCATGTCCTTCTCCTTATATAATAAGATTAATACCGGGGCAGCGAGTAAGTTTTTAACAATGTTCTAAGCAAGGTGATTTCGTCCCCCAGAAGCCTGGCGATAGCCATTTCCCGCAGGATGCTCCCCCCACCGAGGAACAGGTCAAACAGCGAGGGAACCGGGGGAGCCAGCTCGATTACCACCCACTCTTGTATTCCGGCCAGCTCAGCCGCCACATTAATAGCCACCTGCCGACCACCAAGACGGTCAACCAGTCCTAACTCAAGTGCCTGCCTGCCGATAAATAGCTCACCGGTGGCCAGCTCCCTTACCTCAGAGATGGGCAAATCCCGCCCCTCGGCTACGGTATGAATAAACTGGTCGTGTGCTGCATCCGTGATTCGCTGGATGAGGTATCGGCGCTCCGGAGTTAGCGGGGTAACAAACATATCTTTGTGTTCCCCCCCGGTGACAGTTTCCATCTCAATACCTAGCTTCTCGAGCAGCCCATCCACGTTTAAATGCGTAAAGATGACGCCGATGCTGCCGGTGATGGTACCCGCTTGAGCGATAATCATATCAGCGTGGGCGGAAATGTAATATCCTCCGGAGGTAACCTGATCGCCCATAGAGACCACAATGGGTTTTTCAAACTCCTTTATCATGTCGCCTATCTCCTGAGAAGCAGCTATCATTCCACCAGGACTGTCTATTCTCAGAACAACCGCCTTAATACTTCTATCCCCCTCCGCCTGCTCCAGCAGCCCCCGCACCAGTTCCGGGGTAATGGCAGTGTCTGGAAACGGTAGACCACCATCGCTTCCCTGGATAGGGCCGGTCAAAGTTATAATAGCCACCCTGGGGTGCGGAGGGACGATTTCCTGTCCAAAGAACAAGACTATGAGGGATACCACAATTACTACACCAATAATCAGGGCAATAATCTTACTTCTACTCATTGCTTTTCACTCCCTTAGTTTTTGTAATAGTTTAGTTTTTCTAAGTTTTTAGTTATAGTATATCACTCCCTCTCCCCAAGTCATTAAGTTTTTTTTTAGATTTTATAATTTCTTGGAATATTTAAATCTTGGCCTGAATTGAGAAAAAATAATAAATTCGGAATAAGTAAGTGAAGCCTAATCTATATATTTCACTTATAATATATTCATTTTCTGTCATCATAGCAGATCTTAAAGCGGAAATCCCTGGACAAGCCAGGGATGACAATTAAAAATTCATAGGTTTATCATAGGAGTACAGGGGTAAGGCTTGGCTATCATCACCTTCCCTATTTAAGTTAGTCTTGGTATGTCAAAAGCTAAAAAAGATATTGATAAATGTATAATTTAGGTTTAACCCCAATCGTACATTACGGGCCTCCTCAATTCGGGAGAGGATGGCCGGGAGATTCCAGCCGGTCGCTCCGACGTGTGGGTTGGTCTGCACGGGCATATTAGTCACAGATGTATGATTTAATTATCTTTGTCGTAGATAAAAGTACCAATTGAAATAATTCTTTCATTTCTCAGGATGAAGACCGCGACGATGTCTATAGTGCCCCTTAAGTCTAGAAAAGTATCCCTCCAATCCAATTAGTGGATGATGGTATTTGCGGATAACTTAGATGATGAAACATATTCGGTAGAGCCTTCAAAAGTATACTTCTTGCTCTTTTGATGTCAGAAAAGACCCGACCCTTCTCTAGTTTTTTTGCAATGTTTTGACCGTATCGTTCTTCCCATTCGTGAACAAGACTAAGAAACCGATCACAATCATCTTTGGTTCTAATCTTAGTTACCTCAAGGAAGATATTCCTTAATTTTTGAGCATCAGTTCTTTTAGGAGGTCGTCTACACCACATTAGTCCTTGTCTTTGGATGTGTATTAAACACAGCGTTGAATTATGATATCAGGCCATAATGTTCTAAGTACTCGTATTGCCTGAGGATTACCATCTACGGTACAACTTCTGGGAAATAGTCCTCTTTCTTTAAGTGGTAGGAGAAATTCAATAAGTTGTTTCTCTGAGTTTTCACTGATGCCATAGATACCACTGATAATAGCGTTTGATTCACCATCCATTAAAACAACTATACTCTTGGGACGATGAAGAAAAGTTCCATCTAAGATCACATGTTTACACTCCTCAAGAGAACTCTCATCAGCTGTAGGGGAATACTTTGGCCAGTAGTTGATAATCCGTTCTTATTTATGTTTACTGTGTTTATTACTCCAGCGAAAGGATCGATTGTATATACGGCATAACCATCGCTGTCAACCATTAGCATAATGACCGTTCTTTACCACATAAATACTTAAGCAATGAGAGCAACTTTTTTTGGGCATAATAACCATCTTTAAACTGTTTTACAATTATTTTCAAGTATAACAGTTATTGACTACTTAATTTGGTATTTCTATAACACATTCATGATTAATATGCCCTGCATGATACCAAAGCCCATCGCTGCATTATAGGGTTCGGCCAGGGCCCGTTCCACTTTCCCAGGCGGAGGCGAGGTGTCCGCACGTACTAATCGAGCTTTCACTGTTCTTCAGGGGCGACGCTCACGACCTCAAGCCCGAAATAGGAGATCCGGCCCTTGATCTCGTGTTTTCTCCCTTCAGCCAGTATAGGAATCGCCCGCATTGCTCGGCCGGCCATTTCGCCTGAGAGAATGCAAGGGGTTTAAGTCTCTTCTGTTATTTCTTTTCCCCTCTCCCAGACCTCACCGGTGGGAAGGACGATCCTCTGGCCGTTCAAGTAGATGAGGAAGCGCTGGAACCCGGCGTGGATCGCCGAATGTGACAGCGGCAGCCCGCCTGGCTCTTCGTAGTAGGCGAGGACGTGCAGGGTCTTCTCAGCACGGTCGTAGCGGCCGTCGAACCGGGCGACGAAGCGATTGCCGTAGAGGATGGGGAGCACGTAGTACCCGTATCTCCTTTTCGATGCAGGCTTGTAGACCTCCCAGGCGTACTGAAAATCCCACAGTCTCTCCAGTGCGGCCCGCGCCCACAGGAGTGTGTCCAGCGGGGCGATAAAACGGGCTTTATAGTCGAGCGTCGTCTTCTCTGCTGAAGCGAGTCCTTCTGCGGCTTGAGGAGAAGCATAGAACAGTGTCTTGATCCCCTCAACCTGCACCAGAGCGAGCCGTCCTGTGGCGATGAGCCGTGCGGGGAGGTCGTTAGCCCGCTCGCCGTGCAGAAGCTCCCACGCGTTGGCATCTCCTCGCGATGGGAGGAGACCGACCATGCGTACCCGTTTTTGCAACAGGTATTCCATGAAGGTATCGAGCGAGGGGGGATCACCCTCGTAGAATCCCGCTGGGATCACCCGCTCGGTGAGGTCGAAGTAATGTTGGTAGTTGCGACGGTACGAGACGCTCAGTCTCCCTTGATTCCACAGGACCTTGAGCGCAACGTTCGCCGCCTTGGTCGACTTCCAACCGCGATAATCACCCTGGGCAATATGGAGAGCCTTCAGATCGCGACTCGACTGCGCGCCGTGCCGCTCAACGGCGTAATAGACCTCCTCCACAGCTACGGGGTATTCACGGTTCAATCGTTCTTCTCCCCCCCTCCCCCATGGCCCTCCCCGGGACATGAACGCACGAAAAGTTGGGAACGCCTCAATCGGGAGCACACAGAGGAGCTTGTCCCAGTACTCGAAGCCGAGCCGCTCCTGGTGAATCAGGTCGAGCGTCTCCCCGGGATGGGTCCCATCGACGCGAGCCTGAATCACAAGGTCGTGGTTGCGGCCGAGGACAGGAAGCGGGTCAAGCTGAATCCCTTCAAGGTCACGGAAGCAGGCGCGGATCCCAGCGCTTCCTTTCTCGTACACCCTTCCGTGCAAACCGACTGCCCAAAGCTGATACAAGCGAGCCTGCTCAATACTCCAGTGAAGCTCCATCCGTTATCCTCCTAGTTGTACAGTGCATATCCTCGCATCTGAATCTGTCTATCCAGCGGAGGGGCATACCCATTGAAATCCTCGGTGGCTACTGCCACAGGCAGGCTCAACTTCTCTTTGTGGTGTTCAAGCTGGCGGAAGAACTCGCGAAACCGTGCATCGGTGTGAGCGATGTCG
>QLTX01000179.1 GCA_018725175.1 Candidatus Psychracetigena formicireducens | reverse complement strand
TAACTGAATAAGGAGTAATTATACTTAATTAATACTTGACAAAATTGGTGCTTTCATACATGCGAGGGACAAGGTCCCGAAGCAATCCCATCTTTTAAGACTTTTTACCCCTCTCCCAGACAGTGGGAGAGGGCAGGGTGAGGGGTAAGAATGTACCACCCTCCCCTTACTCCCCTCCCTTCCAGGAGGGGAAAGATAATGAAGAAGCTCCCTTCCAGGAGTGGAATAAAAACGGAGATTCTGGATTGCCCCTACGGGGACAAATACCAAACATTCCAGAATGACAGCGAGAAAGAATGGAAGTTCATGATTAACCCTGGAACTCATAGGTAAATGTAGAGTCAAACCCAATAATAAATGAGAATATACCTTATGTTTATAATATACTTGACAAACTAAGGGGTTATATGGTATAAGTAGCCAATTAAATTGTGTAGGCGATGTAAGATGCTATGAAGGGTGATTCCCGGAAATGGACGCCATGGGAACCCTGGAGCAAGAGGCGTAACCGGCTTACATTTTTTTTGTAAGATCGGAGAAATATAAACAGGTTTTCCTTGAAAACCAAGGGATACTATCGTGAGTATTTTTAATATCATAAAAAACAAAAAAGGCTTGTCCATGGTTGAAATACTGGTGGCAGCATCAATATTTTTTGTGTTGTTTACAGCTGTTGCCACTACTTTTGCGCTGGGTATTAATCTTCAATATAGAACTGAATTGGGAACTTCCGCTGAATTTATCGCTCAATTCCTGCTTGAGTATTTCTCTTCTATTGGTCCCCATGTGATTCTTGGACAACCAGTTAATATCCTTGTTCCAACAACATCAATTGAAAAAAGTCTTAGTCTAATGGTGCTTAATCTACCCTACCCTGAGGGCGCTTACAAAGTGTTAACAAATAATACTGGGACTGCCTCGACACATGGTATTTGGGCTGCAGCTGGAAATTCTACTCCTCCAGCCTTTGTTTTGGACCGCTTTTATAGAAGTGAAAAAGCTCCTCATCCTCAATTTTTTCCCAATATCTTTATGATTGATGGCTTTGCCAGCCTTCCCCCTGGTACCAATTTAACTGCTTTAAATGATATGTTTCCTCCAACTATTAGGTTTAAATCTGTTCCTGCCACTCCTCCCTACTTTCAAATTGTCATTAACTCCTTCCCCCCATTTAAAATTGCTGCCTCTCCCCAACTTCAATACTGGATAGAAGTCAGAGAGATAACTCATAGCCCAAACATAAAAAATAGGCTTTATGAAATCACCATCACTGTGGAATGGAAGATCCAAGACAGAGATTTTCGTTACCAGATTAGAGGATTGGTGCCTGATGCTCGGTAGATGTTCCAGGGGTTATACTTTAATGGAAGCTCTAATATCTTTGGGGTTGATATTTATGATGGTTTTTGCTATATCCGCTCTGGCTTTAGGTTTTTCCCGCTATCAGACTATTCGCCTGGAAAGGTCCCTGGTGCAGGAAAACTTTAGAAATACTGTATCTATTATCGCCGCAGAAGTTCGGGGGAAAAGTGTAAGGGATATTCTTGAGCCAATGAATGCAATGTCATTTGAGCTTTATATGAGAGGCAGAAATAATACTATTATCCGCTACCATGCAGTTAGAAATGTAGGGAGTATTGAATCACAAGTATTCAGGAAAGTGTACAATGTACCAGAGATGCATAGACCTATAAACCAAACAAACTGGGCAGCTAATAAGGATAAGATAATAGGAACACCAGCTTCACCTATAACGCCCAGAGAAGTTGAACCTGTATCAGATAAAATCAGAGCCATCTCTCATATCCTTTTTACCCATAAACATGGGGTGGCAATTTTTATTACCGGTGAAATGCGTAATAAAACCAGGGTTAGCTATGTTAGCCTGGTTTTCCCCAGAAATTAAAGGAGGTGTATTAAAATGAATCAAAAAGGAATAGCTTATTTAATGGTACTTATATTAGGAGGAATAATTATAGCCAGCTCTATAGTTTACTTTTCTTCAACGGTTATTGAATCTCGGGTAAGCATCAACAGCAGAATGTCTCAAGAGGTGTTTTACCATGCGGAAGGAAGTATCTATAACTCTTTAAATAGAATTCGTAATGGGACCATAACAATTAATCTAACTAACCCGGTAATTCATCCTGCTACATTTACGCAGGTCAGAAATATCGGTGAGCTTAGAGCGACAACAAGCTTTGTACATAATGAAACACGTGTATCTGGAAATACTACATCTGTTTTTTATTATGTTACTTCTAAGGGGCATTTGTTTAGAAACCAACAATTATTACCTCGCTCAGTTGGAACTAAAATAGAAGTTATTTTTACGCAAATCTCTAATATATTTTCTGGTTTTGAGCATGCAATTTCAGCTGGTGGCCCTATGACCTTTGATGGTAATTCCATTGTTCGTAATGGTGGTGTTTTTTCCAATGTAAATATTTATTTAGGAAACGAACCGCAGGACTAATCCAGAATTTCCTCGCATCGGGAATAAAAA
>QLTX01000178.1 GCA_018725175.1 Candidatus Psychracetigena formicireducens | reverse complement strand
CAAATATTAATGAGGCGTCTTCATAACCGTGTTTTTATTGCCGGGCTTAGAGGAGCAATAAGAGGATTTAGGCAAGATACATTGCAATCTGGCGAAATTCTTAGAGATCATTTTGCAGATTCTTTTCGATCCAGCTTTCTCCGGATATTAGCAAGTGATTCAGTCATAGGAGGTTTTTTGTACTATATATTACATTTAATTAGGTTTTTTGGAAGGTTTTACAGGAAAAAAATAATATATCGTCGCTGGCATAAAAAATATAGGTTTTTAAAGGGTTTTTTGAATAACGATCCACCAGAAAATATTTCTACTTCAACAAAAGGAAGAGACAGCCTCTGGTCAAGTAACGGTTCTATCAGTATGTAATATGAGACCAACACTCCATATCAAGGATTATCTACGGTTAGCAAGGACGGCACGGTGCTGGAACGTTGCATATCAGGTAATATCCCTGCAGGGATATCTTGACTTCATCCTTGGCAGGAAGGGTGGTTATGGAAAGATGCGGGTGAGATAACCAAAATATGAGCAATCTATCAGATATACGAAAATTTAATACGCAGGAACACTATTTGACATTGGGTGGTTTATTCCTTGCGGTTTCTATTGCGATCTTCAGTGTTGCCGTTTTACTCATGGCTGATACACCTTTAACTTACTTTTTGGTATTAGTCTTGTTGGTTGTTACCCTAATACCTGTATTCATCGGGATTGCATCTAAATCGTTCGATATCTTTGAATTGATATATCCTATCTCTGCTATCTATTTTCTCTACTTTGGAGTTCGCACCCTTTACATTCTAAACTTTCCGGCGGATTTGCACTTAATGTATTGGGGACATCCACCAACTATTGACTTCGATATAATTAATTTAACATTGGGCTATACAATCGTTGGGTTTGTTTTTTTACTGATAGGATATTGCTCTTTTATACCAAAAATAATGTGTAAATCTTTACCACGGCTACGTTTGCTGAAATCTTCCCTGCATGGAAGAGGGATAGTTAAAAAAATCTATCTAATTTATGCTGTTGGTATCTTGTTTCGCCTGATCCTTCTCTCTCGAGGGTTGGGGCTTTTTATGTTGCCAGAAGGCGCAGATCTTACGTTTCTAAATATTATGCAGGTACTCAGCGGGTTTGCTATTTTTGGGTACGCGCTCTACTCTATCTGGTTATTTTCCTCCTCTAAAATTACAAAACGCAAGCTTATCCCCTGGCTTGTAATGCTTACAATTGAAGCAGGATGGGCTTTCTTGTCGGGTTGGAAGGGCGCTTTTATCCCTCTTGTTGGTATTCCGCTTATTGCATATCACTACCTGAGACAAAGGCTTAGCATTTGGCGCATTTTGCTTCCAGCAACAGTTGGAATATTAATCCTGATCTTTGTTATTTTCCCTGTGATTAATGCATATCGTGTTATTGTATGGGGGGAAGGTCCTGTTGTTTCAGTGGGAGAATTTTTATCCCATATGGGCATAGTGCATGACAAACTGCGGGGATATTCTTGGTCGGAATTTCAGCAAATATCGCTGCGACCGTTCATGAATAGAATGGTCGGTCTCGACAGTTTTTCCATGATTTTGATGAAGACGCCCGAGGCGGTGGATTTCCAGATGGGTGGAACATTGAGGTATTTCTTTATTGCGTGGATTCCACGAGTTTTATGGGAAGAGAAACCCATTATTGATATTGGTAGATGGTTTGCAGTAAATTTCTTTAACCAACCTCCAGGCATCCAGAATTCTATGGCAATAATGAATATAGGTGAACTCTACCTGAACTTCCATATTTTAGGCATAATACTCGGCATGTTTTTCCTCGGGATTATATACAAAATTGCTTATTTATATTTCGTAAAATATGGCAAGGCTTCCGCAATATCTGTATTTCTCTATATCTTTGTATTTTTTGGGCTAATAAATATTGAGGGGAGTATTGCAACTATACCTGTAATTCTCTTGCAAACTCTATTTCTTCTATTTTTAATATCTTGGTTTCTTAAGATAAAAATAAGCGGCAACCATATGGGCACTGGAATCGCAAGAGTGGAGAAGGTTCCATGAGAGTTCTGGTTTCAGGAGATATACGCGATCAAAGTTCTCTTCTAAATATCATAAAAGAGATTAAGCCCGATGAGGTTTATAACTTAGAGGATTAGAATTCGTGACCAAGAAGATAACTGACGGCATAGATAGGATAAAGCTGGGCCTAACAACCGAGCTTAGGCTGGGGAATTTAGATGTAAAAAGGAATTGGCAACGGTGCCTGGCAGGTAGCATTGGATATGATAATAATAGGAAAAAAACAATCAATGCGAGTAACTTTTTATCAACGCAAGCCGCAAGGGGCTAATTATAGTATTGAGCGCTTATTTAATGATGTCCGAAATGCTCTTCCACCAGAAGTGCAGTATAGGGTGGCTATATCTAAGTTCCCAAGCCAGGGTTTCTGGGGGCGGGTTTATAACATAATTGAGGCGGCTTTTCGGCAAAGTGATGTGAATCATAT
>QLTX01000177.1 GCA_018725175.1 Candidatus Psychracetigena formicireducens | reverse complement strand
CAAAAAATTCGGAAGAGACGGTCATAGTTACTCCATCGCTAGTATAACCCACCGCCACTCCTCCCACGCTTACACTAGCTACCCCGACTAAAACATTAGCTCTTATTGCCATTTTTAAACCTCCTAAATTGTTCTACAGTAACTGTATAATAGCGACAGTTACTGAAGCTACCGCGCTATAAGTCATTTGGACTCGGCCGTTGACATCGTCGAAGCGAAACTTAGGGAAGGGACCAATCATACGGTCGCCCCCAGCAGGTATGGATATCACTGGGTCGTGGTCAAAACCAAAATTACACGGAGCTACGGAATTAATTGTGACAGTGATGGCAGCCGCCCCCCCGTTTCTTACATGAATAAATTCCCGACCTAAATTAACAAACTCGTTTCCTGCTGCAGCAGCTGCTGCATAAACAGGAGCCAATCCAGTTAAAACTATTGCCTGCACACTCAAAAGTGTCATTTCATCTTACCTCCTAAATTATTTGAATTTCATAAAAACATAATATCCGAAAATATCCTGGTATCTCATCTTCCAAATCCTGCCCCTGCACCTCTTCTCGAGCACTTAAAATCCTGTAGACGAGCCCCCCAACAGTTACCCTCACATCCTGAATCCCTTGAAGCGCATCATATAGCCTTCGGTATACATTCCTGGCGGTAATAGAGTTAGTAGCCCAGCAATCAAATTGAAAACTGGGGCTTACCATCTCAGGTATATTTGGAGTAGAACTCCCTCCTCTGACAAAAAACCCTATTGCGGGGAGAGTAGCATTTTCTGGCAATCTGGGACAGTGAATCCTTTGACCTACCAGACTAGTCAGTCCTGGTTGAGTCAAGAGGTAGGCTCTGAGTATAGTATTTACATCAGGAATTGTCATTTTTTCAAGTATTTTCTGATATTCGGCACCAGTTCGGTTTTATGCTTATCCAAAGCAGGTTTGAAATAGGGGCGTGCTGCCATTTTATAGGTCCCTACCTCTAAAAATCCTCCATAGCCTGAAGTGCTGTAACAAGCAGACTCTAATCTATTATCATCCACCATTCTTTCACTACCACCTTCTCCACCGGTAGCTACCAATCCCATCCCTGAAACTTCTGAAGCGATAGACCGCTTATTATGACCAGTTTTTCGTGGAGACTTTCTCACAGCATCTCCATGAATAGCCACAATAGTGTCCCGCAGTCCTAAGCGGGTAGCTTCGGTCACGATTTTAGTAACCTCTTTGCTTCTAAGATTTAATTTAAAGTCTACCGATACCTTCATGCTATTACCGTTTTTAAGAGAGCTTCGACGTGATGTAAACCAATACCATCCTGTCTCTTCACCACAGAAATAATCTCGTAAGCTCTACCCTTTAGGATTACCCTATCTTTCTCAGTAATACCTACATTATTTCGTAAAAATAATTTTAAATCAGCAATAACTATTTCGATGCCCGCTTTAATCTCAGTGTTTTTAGGAGTTGACCAGCGGCAGGGTTCATCGAGCAATAAATTACCCCAGGTCCTTATCGGATGACCATATTCATCAAGGGCTCCTGGGACATAACGCTGAATAGTGCACCTGTTAATTAAAAGAGACCTAAAGGACACGACAGAAGGATCGTCCCTCGGGATAGCCTCAAGCCAGACATTAAATATTCTTTCATCAAAAAGAACTTTATCAAACATTAAATCAGCTTCAGAAGTTTAGCTATTACCGTTAATTTTTCAGCTTGAGTTTTAGCTAACCTCCACTCCTTTTTTAGTCCAGGAGTAAGTTCTATTTCTATTTTTTCAGGCAAAACCACATAAACATCAGGAACCTCTACATCTTCAATGAGTTCCATGATAGCCTGACCACTATCATCTTCGCCTATTTTTTTCCAAACCTGATTTCTCATGTTATCCTCCTTTAATTTTCTCTTAGGGCAACCATTGCAAAAGACATCAGGGCAGAACTTGTGGGAGCTGGAGCTGGGTCAGCATATACTGCGGTAACCCTTGGAATTATGAATCTACCATCTAAATAAAAAGCTCCAGGGGTCATACCAGGAACAGGAGCAAAGTGAGCTGATGCGTCTATACCTCGAAGTGAAGGAGCAGCATTAGTTCTATGAGCCAAAAAATAATAGCCCCTAGTTAAAGCCCGGGAGATGACTATCTCTTTTACTCCTATAGTTCCTGTATCCACAGTCCCCGCCGATAAAACCAAAGAAGATGGTAAGCCACCACTCCAATTGAAAATTCTTAAATCACAAGCCCCAGCTGCCGCAGTCATAACCTCAATTGCAATTCTAATATAAGTGGTTAACTCGCTGACAAAAATAGGTATATAATAGATGTCTCCTGACACTACTGCAGTGCTTGCTGCCATTTGTCCATACCATCCAGGCATCACCCATCTGACTATATTGGGGTTTAGTTTCTGAGGAAAATCAGCTCCAGCAATAGTTATATCTACTTCTTCATTAACAGCATCATCAGTTATTCCTAAGGCGATGCCAGCTCCCTCAATAAAATTGAGCCTCCT
>QLTX01000176.1 GCA_018725175.1 Candidatus Psychracetigena formicireducens | reverse complement strand
AGTTCAGTAAGGGAAGGCTGTGAGAATCAGCCGCAGGCCCGCTGCTGTATAAGAGGGACGAAATTTCTTAGAAGTGAACCACTGCCTTTGACTAGGTAATAGTTGAAGTTGGGAAGGTTTAAGAAAAAGTAGGACGATCTCTTAAGTCAGAATATCTTATTGAAAACAAAGGTTAGAAAAATTCTTCGTGGAGCGAGAGATCAAGAAAAAAGCTGCTCATCCGCTACACTTAGAGTATGGTATAGCGGATTTTTTATTTATGTTCACAGGCCATCAAAAGAAGGAGGTGACCAAAAAATGAAGGTTTGTTAAGTTGTCGTATTTAAGAAAAAGTAAGAGAGTATCTTACTTTGGAGGAATTGTAACTGTTATTTGTTTTCCGGATAGGCAAAGGAAATCTCTGTGCCTGTCCGCCGAATCTTTGGTGAAGGCGGAAGAATTCAGAGTGCTGCCCCGCAACGGTAATATGAATCAGTAGTTAGTAGAGAGTGGGTAGTAGGTAGGGAAAATTTTTACGCTTTATAAATTTACAACCTAACACCTAACTACTAATCCCTGACTACTGCTTTTGTGAGCCCGGACGATTGCCTATCTTGGGGAAGTATTCTCGGAAGGAGGAGAAAATGAGAAAGAAAGTGTTGTCTTTAACTGCAGTGTTGGTTATAGGAGGGTTCTTCCTGGCCACAAACAAAGAAGTTCAGGCTGAACAAGTGCCAGAAGCGGTCTTTGATTTAGGCGAGGTAGTTGTAACCGCTACCCGCCGAGAAGTGCCCATAGCTGAATTGTCCAGTTCAGTTACGGTAATTAGTGCCGAGGAGATTACTGATAAGAAAAAAACAACGGTTTTAGAGGTCCTGCGTGGTCTTCCGGGGTTAGATGTGGTTCAGAGCGGAGGGACGGGGGCTGTTACTTCAGTTTTTTTAAGGGGAACTAAATCAACTCATACCCTGGTTTTAATTGATGGTGTTGAGGTGAACAGTCCTGCTACGGGTGGGTTTGACTTTGCCAACCTGACTGTGGATAATATTGAGCGGATTGAGATTATCCGAGGTCCCCAGAGCACCCTTTATGGCTCAGATGCCATTGGTGGGGTGGTTAATATTATTACTAAAAGGGGTGTAGGACCTGCTCGCTGGGAGATTTCGGCAGAAGTCGGTTCCTTCACCAGCCGGCGGGCATCACTGGCTACATCAGGGAGTATTGAGCCGTTTCATTACTCTTTTTCTGTTAGTCAGTTTGACACAGAAGGAATATCACAGGCTAAGGTTGGCGTAGAGGATGATGGGCATGAAAATACTACTCTTTCAACTCGCTTTGGCTTTCCGGTGTGGGAAAATGCGAATCTGGATTTTATCCTGCGTTACGCTGATACTACTACTGAGCTTGATGCTCCAGTTTTGGGTGTTGGTTTTGTTGATGCTCTAAATTACATCAGTGATAGAGAATCTTTGGTTTTTTCCACTAACTTCAACCAACTGCTCACCGATAGATGGAGCCATCGGCTTAATGCCTCCATTAGTGATGAAAACATGGAGGATAAAGACCCTGATACCCCATGGCATAACTTCAAGTTGAATACCCGTATAAGCAATATCAACTGGCAACATGAGTTTACCGCAGGAGAGATGAGTACCTTTATTGCAGGCATTGAGCAGGAAGAGCAAGAGGGGGTTTCTAGGGGTGGGGTCCCATTAAGGGAAAACTTTGATGAGTCAATTACTAACCGGGGCTATTACTTCCAGCATCAATGGGATTGGAAAGAAAAGTTTTTTCTCACCACCGGAATCCGACTGGATGACCACGAAACCTTCGGCAGTGATACCAATTACAGTATGGGAATTGCTTATCTTCTTCCTGAGACACCGGTAAAGTTAAGGGGAAACTGGGCAACCGGCTTTAAAGCCCCTACCCTTAATGATCTTTTTTGGCCCGCCACTCCTTGGTCTGCCGGCAATCCAGCTCTTCTGCCAGAAGAGAGCATAGGTTATGACTTAGGGATAGACTTCTGGGGCAAGCACTTCTATGCAGGAGCAACCTATTTTTACAATAAGACTGAGAATCTGATTACCTGGGCAGAAGTAAGGCCCTGGTTTTGGACACCAAGCAATATTGATAAAGCAAGAACAGAAGGAATAGAATTAGAGGTTTCTTTCCTGCCTCTTGATAACTTGAGAATCACCACTAACTACACCTATACTGATACTGAGGATAAAAGAACAGGTAATAAATTAGCCCGCAGACCCCAGGACAAGTATAGCCTCAGTTTCAACTATCGTCCTCTGGAAAAACTCAGTCTAAACTTATCTTTTAACTATGTTGGTGACCGTTGGGACGATGCTGCTAATACAAAAAAGTTGGCTCGCTATACTCTAACTAATTTGGCTATCTCTTATGACTGGACGAAAAATATTCAGACTTTCTTACGGGGTGAAAATATTTTCAACGAAAAGTATGAGGAGGCAAAGGATTTTGGAACACCAGGTTCTTCTCTTTATGCGGGAGTAAAAGCCACTTTTTAAGAAGTAGCAAAAAAATGGGGGCAGGGGGACACTTTCTCTTGCCCCCTAATTTC
>QLTX01000175.1 GCA_018725175.1 Candidatus Psychracetigena formicireducens | reverse complement strand
TAGTTTGGTTATTTTTAGCGTTAGATAAATAGGTTTCCCAGAACCATTTCATAAATCGGGGAGATTTTTTCAACCACCCCTTCTTTTCAATAAAATAGACGAACATTATTCTATTTAGCAGTTGTTGGGAAAATTCGTGAGCTTCTTTAATGTTTATGCTCTGAGTAAAAACAAAGGTTCTAATTTTTATTAAAGTTGCTTTATAATCTTCAAAGAATTCATCGCTAACTTTTTTGACATTTAAGGATTCTTTAACCGTACCGTATAACTTAGCTGGTTCTATTTGTTCGTTTTTGTTGATTAGTTCGGAAATTATCATTTTGTCGGTGTAATAAGCATTTTCTCTATCAAAAGTGAGCCTGATGATTTTCCGTTTCCATACCCCAGCACTCTCCCTGATTTTTTCTATGATAAGGAAGGTGTAGTTTCGGTAATCCGAGGTAAAAACCACTAAGGGGTAGGGAATCATTCTTTCCAGATGTAAGGACAGGTCTTTTATAGCCTGGAGATTATTGGTCTTTAATTCAACCAGAAGTATCTGAAAGTTACTGTCATAGTTGGAAATACTATAAATTGTCTTAACCGATTCTTTGTCCTTCTCTCTAAGATTCCAGGCGCTAACACTTTTGTAACTTAGATCTAAGGTTTTATAGCCTAAATTCTTAAATAGTTCATAGACCTTTTCGGGTCCATCCATCTGCGGAATATGGTTTTCAACAAAACTTTTAATATCCACCCTTCACCTCTTAGGATATATATTGAACACAGATGAGTTTCAGCTTATTTTCATCGTAAGATATAATTTCTTCAGGGATCTCCACCACAGGTATCTCTTGGGAAATTTCAGATAAGCTATTAATCAAAACCTGCCAGTTGGAGGTATTTTTGTAATTTGTAAAGATTCTTCTAATTTGCTGCATTCTTTTCTTGGTAAGATGGGCTTTGTTCAACCAATTTGTAATATATTCGGTCTTAAATCTTAATTCTTTAGTAGAAATAATCTCTTCGGTTTTAAGGTAATTAAGTTCTTCTAACAAATCGGAGATGATTTTTTCCTTTACTCCTGTTGAACTCTGGCTAAGGGCAACTTTTAGTTCCGAGAATTCATTGTTAATCTTCTCTCTAATATGGTTATGGATTCCAAAAATATCTAATTCCAAATTAATTACTCGGGGTTCGCTTTCCTTACAGGATATATAGTCTATAATTTCAGACTTACTAGTTTTTAATTTACCGGTTAAAATATCGTACAGATACCAGAGGTGGTAATCATCAGCATATTGGAAATAAAAGAATATTCCTCTTAGGCTTTTGAGGTCTCTTTTTTCCCACTCTTTCTGTAAACCGCTTTGAATTCCATGAGGCAGAGATTCACAGAACTCTTTGAGCCTATCAAATCCGAACTCTTTCAAGGGTTGCCAGAATAGCTCTCCACCACCGAATTGTTCTTCCTCTAATTTGCTAACTGCCTCTTTTTTATCCTCCTGGGTGCCTTTTAGTTTTTTGATAATACCGAAAACCCTGGGATTGATAGCTTCTCCCAGCACCGAAGAATCAAGACCGATAGTTGCGTTTATGTTATCAATCTTACCCCTTAATATACTTACCAGCTCCAAAAGACTTTCTAATTCTTTCTCGGGGTAGAAGTTGTAAACATATATGGTATTAAAGGGTGAGCCAATACGGTCAATTCTACCTGCTCTTTGAATCATTCTCACAGGATTCCAGTGCAGGTCATAATTAATAACGATGCCCGCTTTTTGCAGGTTTTGACCTTCGGAAAGGATGTCGGTAGAGATAAGTAAACCTATATCTCCATTTTGGAATCTTTCAATTACCTCCTCTCTTTGCTTTGAGGTGGAGCTTCCGGTTAACTTAGCTATCTTCTTTCCATAGTTTGCCTGGAAACTATTATCAGACATTAAGGCTTGATATAAATATTCTGCGGTATTGGCATAGAAGGTAAAAAGGAGAGTTTTCTCAGAATCTTTTAGAGAAACCAGCTTGTTTTTTAATTCCAGTAACTTGCTATCCTTTTCCTGATTTATCGGCTCAATGAGGTTATGTATCTCTTGTAATATCTCAATGTCTTTATCAATATCTGAATTAAACTTATTTACATTGTAATGTTCAAGATTTGCTTCTTCTAAATCTTTGGTAAGAATTTCATTATAGGCTTCCTGATTATTATCTTCGGCAAAAAATAGATGATACTTGTCGTATTGTTTCTTGGTTAAAATTTTCCCTTGGTTGAAATATTCTTTAAAAGTAGTAAAAAAATTAATCTGCTTATAGATGCTGTTTCTGAAGGCTTCCACGCTACTTTCCAGTCTTTTGAGCAAAACGGTTTTCAATATAGCTCCCAAGGCTTCCATTCTTCCTATCTTGAAGGGGTCTTTTTCCCCAACTATTTTATATTCTTCAATTTTGTAATAGGCAAGGCTTAAGTCGTGTTCAATTTCATTAGCAATAAGGTGGTATAAACCCTGATAGGTTTTGTCCAAGCTGTAGTTTACTTCATAAAGCTCTCTTTCAGGGAAATGTATTTTTACTAATTCACCATTAGGGTTTTTGATGGTAGCATTGGACTGACCCCTCCCAACTGGACACGAAACTG
>QLTX01000174.1 GCA_018725175.1 Candidatus Psychracetigena formicireducens | reverse complement strand
CTGGGCCATGGAAGCTAAAACCTTCAGGTGCAGGTTGCGCTCATCGTGGGAGCCTACAATAACAAATATAATATGCACTAATTTATCACCGGGTAAAATAATGCCTGTTTTTGCTCTTGCCAGAAGAACTTTAAAGACATTCCTGCCATCAACAACAATATGAGGAATGGCTAACCCCTTACGGATTACTGTACTGGATTCTTCTTCTCTCTTCATAAATTTCTTTAGTAGCTCCCTGGGCTCTAAGTTCAGGTCTTTTCCCAAAATATCTGAGACCTCTTTAAAGAAATCCTCCATTTTAAGGGGCTCCTCTATATCTAAAACTTTACTTTCTTCAATAAGTTTATGGAATTTATCCCTTATAACTTCGTCTCTTTCAATAACGATGTCCTTTAATTCGGTAAGAAGATTATCCGAAGTTAACTCTTTATCTCTGGCTACCAGTCTTTCTAAAACATATATAAGAGCTGAATCCTGACTCGCTCTTTTTTGTGCATAGGCTTTATACCAGATAAATCCTAACAGAAGAAAAACTGTAGTTAAGAAAATAATAAGCATTCCCATTCCCATCAACAGAAAAAGCCCTCCTGATATCCCTAAGACCTGGAGATAAGGATAGAAAGGAGAATGGAATTTTGGTTGATAACTTGAGATCTTACTTTCTCTAAATAAAATAAGAGTCAGATTGGCAAAGACATAGAGTAAAATCAATACACCTGAGGCAACTTTTACTAATAATTCAAGCCTCAAAAATAAAATAGCCGTAATCATAAAGAAGCCGGTAAAAAGAATAGCAGTATATGGGGTCTTAAACTTAGAACTTATTTTTTGAAAACCTGGAGGTAAAAGTTTATCCCGGCTCATTGCTAAAGGGTATCTTGAGGCAGTCATAATCCCTGAATTAGCAGTAGAAATAAAGGCTAAGAATGCACCTACGCCTATTATTATTTTCAAAGTATTGCCCCCAAAAACTCCTGCTCCATCAGATATAGGAGTAAGGGACACTCCCAGGTTTTCCGGATTCAAAACCCCTATGGTTACAAAAATAACTAAAGCATACACAATAGAGACTACAATAAGAGAAAGAATCATACCTAAGGGAAAATCTCTTCCTGGATTTTTTGTCTCCTCAGCTAAGGTGGTCACTTCGATCAAACCTCCGTAAGAGATAAAAACAAAACTTGTCATGGTAAACACAGAATCTAATCCTTTAGCAAAAAAAGGCGAGAAATTTTCAGGATTAACTGTTTTTGTCCCCCAAACGATATAGACCAAAAGTGTACTCAGAAACCCTAAGACTAAAAATACCTGAAATCTTCCCGCTTCTTTTATGCCGATTAAATTCAGGATAATAAAAAATATACAGCAAATGAGAGCAATGACTTCCAATGACAAATCAGTGAGCAAGATTAAGTAGGCACCCATACCGATTAGAGCAAATGCCCCCTTTAGGCTCGAAGAAAGCCATGCAGAAAAACCGACTACCGTTCCTAAAAGAGGCCCAAAGCCTCTCATAATGTAAAAATAGTTTCCTCCAGCTTTAGGCATAGCGGTAATTAATTCCGCCGTACTTAAAAGGGCAGGGAGACAAAGAATTCCCGCTATTATATATGACAGAATAATTGCTGGGCCTGCTTGAGCAAAAGCTAATCCTGGCAGGATAAATAGCCCTGAACTTATCATTGCGCCCGCCGTCGCGCAGAAGATATCTAATAATGTAAGCTCTTTTTTTAATCCGTGTTTCATAATAACTATTGTACATTGCGTTAATAAAAACAGGAAATCTTTTTTGCATTACTACCTATTTGTAGTATAATCGAAAAAGTGTGGTAAAAATTATAATACGATGAGTAAGAAAGCAGTTATTCTTTTAAGTGGAGGGCTTGATTCAGCGACTACCCTTGCCATAGCTAAGAGTGAAGGGTTTGAGCTTTATGCGATGACCTTTAATTACGGGCAAAGACATCTGCGCGAAATAACAGCGGCAGAGAAAATTTCCCACCAGATAGGTGTTAAAGAGCACAAAGTGCTAAGACTTGGTCTGGAGACAATTGGCGGCTCCTCACTAACGGATAAAGAGCTGGCAATTCCTCATAACCGCTCTCCGCAGGAGATGAAAGAAGAGATTCCGTTAACTTATGTCCCTGCCCGCAACGTCATTTTTCTCTCCTGTGCCGTGGCATGGGCAGAAGCACTTGGAACAGGTGAAATTTTCATCGGGGTGAGTGCTGTTGATTACAGCGGCTATCCAGATTGCCGACCGGAGTTTATTGAATCATTTGAAAAAACTGCAAATCTTGGAACAAAAATGGGAGTGGGGAAGGGAAAAATTAGAATTCACTCTCCACTTATTAATCTTTCCCGTGGAGAGATCATCAAAAAGGGACTGTCTCTTGGAGTTGATTATTCTCTTACCTGGAGCTGTTACGACCCTCGTGCGGATGGAGGCGTCTGCGGTTGTTGTGATAGCTGCAGTCTGCGCCGCAAGGGATTCAGGGAAGCGGGAATTTCTGACCCCCTGGTAAATAGTGAATAGTGAATGGTGATTGGTGAATGGTGAATGGTGATTGGTGATTGGTGATTGGAAGTCAGAACTGCCTGCCTGTGCGTTGCCTGCCTGAGCGAGAGCGCCT
>QLTX01000173.1 GCA_018725175.1 Candidatus Psychracetigena formicireducens | reverse complement strand
ATACAGGAGTTTTACGATATGGGAATTCTATTTACCATCCTTAGGGGAATTCTGTTTACCATTACCACAGGAATTCTGTTTACCATTACCAAAACATGGGTAGAGCCCGGGCAGAGGAGCTCTCCAGTGCTGCCAGGGGCTCTGTAGGCATCAAAGAGGGCCGTAAGAGCCTAATCCTCGATATCCAGGAGTGTCTCTCCCTCCTTAAGCACTCTGAGAGGTTTATCACTACTGTAGAGGAAGAGATGTCCCATCTGCTAAAGGAGATTCCCTATAGCTGGTGTATCCTCTCCATCAAGGGTATAGGACAGGTCACCGCAGCCGGTCTCATAGGGGAGGTGGGCGACTTCAGGCAGTTTCACACCCTTCCTGAGATAATCAAGTATGCTGGACTGGATCTCTTTGAGATAAGCTCTGGAAAGAGAAAAGGGCAGAAACGTATCTCCAAAAGAGGACGCCCCCTTCTAAGGAAGCTCCTCTTCTTTGCCTCCCTCAACACGGTGAGAAAGGGTGGAATCATGGAGGAGTATTATCGGGAATGCCTTAAGAGGGGGATGCTCAAAATCAAGGCCTTAGTGGCTGTCTCCCGTAAACTCCTCAGAATCATATTCGCCCTGGTTCGGGACAACAGTGAGTTTGTAAGAGACTTCTCCAAGATAAATCCCCAGCTAAAGGGAGTAGCTTGAAAAAGATCTTAGTGTGTAGGCGGAGAGATCACCACATACGCCCTTTAAGGCGAGTTCTTCGACCTTCTAGGGGAGCATACCTGACTCTCCGCTTACACCTTAGCCTAGATTAAGCAAGGTCAGGGCTCTGTGGAGACCCTCAAATCACCAGGGTCAGGCAAGGTGTTACACACTAAGTTATTGGTAACCACTGTATTTGTTATACATAGTGTGGGAGTAGGTACTTGACAGGAATAAACCAGGGTGAAGTTTTATGTTACCCTGAACCCCGATTCAAGGTCTCCTCATTTCCCCTGTCATCCTGGTAATACTTTATCCAGAATCCCCGCCTTTCCTTAGTCATTACGAAGAACCGAAGGTTCTGTGGTAATCTCATCTTTTCCCCTCTCTTGTCACCCTGAATTCAATTCAGGGTCTCCTCTCCTATGTCATTACAAGTACCAGAAAGGTGGGTGGTAATACTGATTGTGAGGAGGATGAAGAGAAGAACGACAGTGGGATACACTTTTCCAAAAGGAGATCAAATAGATAAAAGGGTCTTTCGTATTTAAGTTGCATTTATAGTCTTTAATCTTGGATTTAATAACCCACAATGTTGATGTATTTTCAATCTGAAATAATCAATATCTTTATATCCGTAAGCCATTCTTTTTAATCTTTTAATTTTGTTGTTGAAACCTTCTGAAATAGCAGAACTAACCCTCTTCCTGAACCAGTTAAGAATATACTGCATCTTTTCTTTAAAACTATTAGATAATACTTTGAATGCCTCTAAAGAACTTGAAAGAGATTCATTAAACCATCCTTCAAGTTGTCTTGTTATTTCTTCTGTATCCTTATAAGAATAAATCTGTAAAAAACTTTCTTTTAACAACATTGCTTTATAAATTGGCTCATTAATCTCACAAAGTTTTTTGAGATATTCTGTCTGTTTTTCAGTGAGATTGCTTCTGTTCTTAAATAAAATAAATCTTTGTTTGCAATTTGCCAGTTCTATAAGTTCCTCATTTTCTTGTTTTCTTGCCTTTTGTAATTCATCTTTTCTTACTCTATCTACTGTCTGATTTAATTTTTGTATAATATGAAATTTATCATACACAATCATTGCATTTACTGCATATTTATTTGTTGAACTAATGTATGACATGGCTCCATCTAATGCAACTGTTTCTATCTTTTTACAATTATCTTCTCCTATATCCTCGTAATATTTATTTAGTACTTCTTTCTTTCTTCCTTTTTCATTCCAAATAACAAGTCTTTTGTCTGTATCAATAACATTGGTTAAATATCTGTGATATTTCTTGTCCCTTACTTCATCTACGCTTATATGAACTGCAGAAGGTGTGGGTGCGAGTTTTTCTTTTGCTTCTTTTTCTAACATTTCTTTGTCAATTCTGTCCACTACTTCATCATCTAATTCTAAAAACCATCCTGCTTCTTGATTTGTGGTTATTGCAGTTAATCTATTCACTTTTTCTGCAAATCTATAGGCAAATCTTGAGTATTTATTTAACCAGTCAATTTTTTCAATATGTATCCCTCCATCTTTAGGACAACGATATAGCCGCTTCTTTATATGAAGATATACTCTCCTTTCGCTTATAGGTAGGTCTTCTACTATTACTTCTTTCTCACTATGGTATCCCTTTAAATGTATTTCTCCACATCCTGAACATATTGGTTCCTTTCTTTTGTATGGCTCTAACATTAGATGCATTTCTTCTTCTTTAATGGATATTATCTCCACTACTTTATATTTTGGAATATTTAATAGTTTTGTAAGAGTGTTTAAATCCATGTTTCCCCCTTTCTTTTATCTTATGGGTGCTTAATATTACATCTAATATTTTATTCTCAACCTATAATTATTGCAACTTTTTTACGAAAGAACCGTTCTTTAAAAGAAGAAAATATTTGGCTTCGGAAGAAGGCCTTGTCAAAGGTGTCTTGGAAACTTTC
>QLTX01000172.1 GCA_018725175.1 Candidatus Psychracetigena formicireducens | reverse complement strand
CGTATATAAGAAGTTATACGCAATCGGACTTCGGCGGGCAATTAGAAATACATATTAAAGCAGGACACCCTTACCGGAAGCGTGATAAAAAATGAGATGCAAAAAGTGCAAAACTGACATGCATGAAATAAACCGTGAATATATACTAATTGATGCTGATTATAACGAACTTACTGAAGGACAGATGGCAGATCATATGGCTGCAGAATTATCTGGAGATTACGGGGAATGGGGCGTAACAGAAATAACATATGAATGTAAAAAGTGTGGAAATATCGTTATAGAACAAATTGATGGTTGCCATGTTGATAATAAAAGAGAACATAACCTCAAACCAAAAACACCCTACGATAGAATAAGTCAAAGATGGAAAGAACGCGTAAATAAGGTTAAAGAATACGAGGTTATTGAAAGCGAGGAAGAATCTTATGGAGAATTTATGCCGTCAATTACTTTTGGTGTTGACCATCAAGAATACCAAAGAGCGGAGAAATTAAAACAGAGACTGCTGAAGAAGTATAAAGGTAAGAAATTAGAAGATGTGATTGAAGGCGAGGAGTTCAGAACTAATAAAGGTATATGTTACCAAATAGAAAATCAAGACGAAATAAACCTAAAAGTAATTAACCCAGATCAGGCGAGAAAGAAAATACTATCAGAGTTGAGATTGATTTATGGGATAGGAGAAGTAACTGAGCGTATCTTGAAAGAAGAGGGATATAAAACAATTGAGGATTTGACGGAACATCCTCGTTTTGATTTTGAAGCCAAAAGATTTTTAGAAATTGTTGATAAATGCGATACTTGCCAAATTGTTGATTGGGTTGGACATTGGTTTCCAAAATCTCATCCATTAGCACTTTATCCTTCGGGGTTTTATGAGAAAGAAGACTTTACCTTTTTTGACATAGAAACCTTGGGACTATTTAATAGACCAATTATTCTATTTGGTGTGGCACAAATTTCTGGCGATCAGATATTGATAAATCAATACTTTCTACGAGATATTAAGGAGGAGCCAGGAGCTCTAATGGGGTTTTTATCTCAAATCAATAAAAATAGTATCTTTATAACATTCAATGGGCGAACATTTGACATACCTTACACAAGAGAGAGATTAGCGTATTACAGGATCAAAGGAAAAGGAGACCTTGAAAAACCCCACTTTGATATACTTCACTTTTCGAGACGTGCATGGAAAGAAAGAGTGCCTAACTGTAGGTTGACTACATTAGAGAAGCATTTGCTTGGCATAGAAAGAAAAGATGATGTTCCAAGTGCTCTAGTTCCAGAATTCTATGAGACTTATATGAGGACCAAAAACATAGGACCTATCATTCCAATAATTGAGCGTAATAAACAAGATTTGATTACGCTTGCCAAGATCTTTTCAAAACTGCATGAGGAATGGGAATAATGGTAGAAAGAATAATAAGTGCTTTAAAGAAGAATTCTCGATATAAAGATCGAGTAGAACATATCGAGATCCTGCTCCCTAAAGAACCTATTTATGGAGAACTGAAAAAAGATCTATCACGCAATATTAAGAATTACCTCTTAAAAAAGAGCATTAAACTCTATAAGCATCAATGCGATGCAATTGAGAGTTTGAGAGCAGGAAAGAGCGTTATTATAACGACGCCAACAGCATCGGGGAAAACACTTGCTTTCAATATTCCAATCTTTGAGAGATTGGCACGAGATAAAAGTGCTACTGCACTTTATCTTTATCCCACAAAGGCATTATCAAATGATCAATTGAAAGTAATAAAAGAGTTCGAAAGCCTAAGTGGAATAGGTGTAAACCCAAATGTATATGATGGCGACACACCACCCAATAAAAGACCAAAAATTAGAGAGATTTCGAGGATAATAATAAGTAATCCCTACGAACTTCACCAGGTCTTACCTTGGCACTACAAATGGCAAAAGTTCTTCGGGAATTTGAAATTTGTTGTAATAGATGAAGCACATCAGTATAGGGGGGTTTTTGGTTCAAATGTGGCATTTTTAATTAGAAGGTTACGGAGGATATGTAGCTTCTATGGCTCAGAACCCCAATTTATCTTATCGACTGCTACCCTTGCTAACCCCATCGAATTTGGAGAAAACTTGATTGGCCACCAGTTTAACCTGATTTCTAATGATGGATCGCCTAAAGGGAAGAAATATTTCATATTCTACAACCCATATTTCGATGGCGTAGGTACATTATCTATTCATCAGGAGACAAAAGATTTGTTCCTGTTTTTTGTAAGAAATAATCTTCAAACTTTGTGCTTTACAGTTTCAAGGAAAATGGCAGAGTTAATTGCATTGTGGTCGAAGAAAGAGCTTAAAGAATCTGAATCATACCTTGTGGACAAAATTACTGCGTATAGAGCGGGTTATCTTCCAGTGGAAAGAAGAGGAATAGAGAACAATTTAAAAAATGGGATTTTAAAAGGTATAACCTCTACAAATGCTTTAGAATTAGGAATAGATGTCGGCTCATTAGACAGCGTAGTAATTTCAGGCTATCCAGGAACGATTATATCAACGTGGCAACAAGCAGGAAGGTCGGGAAGAGGGGTTAGCGGATCTCTTGCAACTTTAGTTGCTTTCCAAAATCCTTTGGATCAATATTTCATGAGGCATCCAAAGATTTTCTTTGATA
>QLTX01000171.1 GCA_018725175.1 Candidatus Psychracetigena formicireducens | reverse complement strand
AATATAGAGGTAAAAAAAATGAAACGAGATTGGATTGGTGAGATACTGAGTCGGGGATATCTTATAAAGGATATATCTAAAGAGTCTGGGGTTCCCCAACAAACACTAACGAAATATGTTAAAGGTAAAATCCTATTTACTTCCAAGAGCAAACACTATGAGACTATTCGCAATGTCAATCGCAAATTAGCGGCAAGAGAATTGCGAGATAAATCGAGAGGAATAAAACCTCATGAGGAAAGGGAAAGCATAAAATTAGCAGATAGTCACAAAAGAACATACTTCAATCCTCTGGCTGAGCCTAAGATTGTTGAGAATATCAGAGAAGTAAAATATATCAAGCAACTAGGTAAGCAACAACAACAGCTTAGAATATTAGGGGAGTTTAGGAATGATAAAACAAAGCAAGAGAGGATACAGGAAGGATGGTCTAACGTCTACTCTATTCCTAACTATGCAAGAGACTTGGAACAGGCTATTGGTGATGCTCAATATAAATTAGGTGGGACAAACTGGATATTAGTAAAACTATTAGAGGTTGGATATGAAACACATATTGCGAGCATACAAATATAAACAGGGTCACCATCACCCCATGATAGGCATTGACATTGAGAATGATGTTGTGACTGGGGATTTTATATGCGGCGGTGTCTACGGACAAAGGAAACGATGGAAGAAACATGCTGATTTAATTGAAATCAGTGAATACTTTGATTCACTCGATGAGTTTCATAATTATCTTGAGAATATTCCTAAATGGGCTTGTATATTTGTGTTCTTTAATTTAGGGTATGATAATAGGTATTTATATCCAATTATGGATACATCGAAGACCATAATTAGTGGTAACAGATACATTCAAGCTATAGTAAAACAAACTAAGGTTAAATGTTGGGATTTACACAATCATGTCGACGGTAGCCTTAAAGATTGGATTGAATACCTTCATATGGAAGAGCAATATGGGATTAAGAAGGAAGATTTGAATGATAAGAAAAGGCGTGTTATGTCGGATGCTGAGGCAACATTTAGATTAGGTTGCTTCATTGAAGACTTCTACTATAAAGAATGTGGAATGCCTATGAGGTCAACAGTTGCAGCAAATGCATTACTTCTCTTTAGGATGAAGTTCTTTAAGGACTATTGGGCGAGAGACTCTGATATTCGCATGGATTTAGAGTTTAAGGCTTACTATGGTGGTAGGGTAGAATGCATTCAGAAGGGTGAATATGACTACTATTCTTATGATGTGAATTCTTGCTATCTCTCGGCAATGAGAGAGAATCTATATCCTGATATGCTAAAATCGGTATATATTGAGAATGGTGATAGCTGGAAAAAGTATTGGGACTTTGGCTATCAAATGATAATGGATTGCGATGTTGAAGTTCCCGATTGCTATTTGCCTGTCTTGCCTTTTCGATGTGAGGAATTGGGTGGTAAACTCATATTCCCAATAGGAACTTTTAGGTCTTGCTGGACATCGGACGAGCTTGCATATGCATTGAATATAGGACTTGCGAGGATTATTAAATGCCATCAATTTATCTATTATAAGAAATCAAAGCCTTACTTTAGAGATTTGGCAACCTTTGTTTGGGAAAAGCGTAGAGAGTATAAAGAAAAGGCTAATCTTGGGATGGATTTAATGATAAAGAAGATTGGGAACTCTCTATATGGAAAGTTTGCTCAACATAAGATGACTGGCAGGCTGGTGAAAGAGGAAGATTTCAAGGGAGATACAGAGGGATTGAGGGTTCACCATTACTTTAATGAGCTATGGATTCAAGAAAAGGATGAGAATAAACCTGCTTTGTATTGCTTTCCCGGAATTAGTGCATTTGTAAGCTGTTTTGCAAGAATAGCATTGCATAAAGCGATGATAGCAAATATTGATACCTTGATTTATATTGATACAGATTCAAATAAGTGTTCTGAAGAGGCAAAGGGTATTAAAATATCAAAGGATTTGGGAGATTGGGGATTTGAATGTAAATCCAGAGCGAGATTTATCAAATCGAAAGTTTATATTGATACTCTTGATAATAAAAAGTCGGCTATTAAGGGAGTAAAAAAGAATGCTAAAAAGATTGAAGAAACACCAAATTCGATAACTTTTGAGTTTGACCGACCTGATACTTTTTTGGAGGCTATAAAAGGAAAGAAAAAGATGGGAATATGGACAACACACACAAAGGAATTAGTTTTTAAGGATGACAAGAGAATCTTATTAAAAGATGGGAAAACTAAGCCTATAAAATTGGAATACGGAATGATAGTGAAAGAATATTCACAAGAGGAGATAGAGATACAAAATGAGATACTGAAATTGAGTGCAATGGTAGAGGGTATAGAGGAATACTTAGAGCAGAGCGAATTAACACAGTATTTATCCTTAGTGTCTAAGACTGGCCAGAACCGTGGGGAAATTGCACATTTAACCGTAAATCAATTCAGAAAGTTTATGGGATATGAACCTAAAGAGAGCTTTAAGGGTAAAGTAAGGTGGGAGTATTCTATTGACCAGTTAGCATCAAGGCATAATATGGGAGATGAGCAATTCTGTCGAGAGGTTGAGAATCTTTATCAAATGAAACGACAGCTTTCATCACTAAAAGCACAGCTAAAAGAACTTGAAGAGATGCTAAAAGAAGGATAATTATTGTTGAATTAGCTC
>QLTX01000170.1 GCA_018725175.1 Candidatus Psychracetigena formicireducens | reverse complement strand
TATCCCAAAAAATTCTTTACCACGCTGACAAACCTTTCACTGTGTGTCCAAAACAAGGCATGGCTGGCATCCTCAAATATTTCCAGTTGAGAACCTTTTGGACAAAAAGGGGACAGGCTACTTATTCTCATTCCTTTATCCCTTACTCGGCCTTCCTCTCGGTCTAATCGTAGATTCCAATCCGAGTCTTTTGCTCACCTGCGCCTGCCATTCCAAAGTTCCATATGGTGACTGGCGATTTACACCCTCTCGAAGCCTCTCCAATTCTCTTTCCGTCTGCAACTCATCTACATAGCTTCCCCATGTATTTGGGATCTGTACAGGAATTTCATTAATGAGTTGATAGGGGCTTCCAGTAATCCGCTCCCTGTGTGATGACCATAACCATTCTTTTGCTGAATTGACCAATTCAGCCCTTATCGGATTCCCTTCAACATATCTTAACACCATCAATAGATGAACATCTTCTTGTATAATAAAACTTTTATACCTCCCCTGCCATACATGACCGCTGGTTCCATGATGCCTATGGTAGCGGCGGACATGACTGGTCATCAGCCATTGCATCCATTTGCTCAGATATTCAGCCTTTTCAGGCATTAAAACTATATGGTAGTGATTCGACATTAAGCAGTATGCATAAAGACGCATAGGATACCGTTCTTTTGCTTCCTTTATAAGTTCAATAAAAACTTTGTAATCTTGCTCTTTATGAAATATTTCCTGTCTACCGTTTCCACGGTTAATCACATGATAAATATAACCATCAGCTAATCCTCTTATAATTCTTGGCATTTTTTAATCACTTCCATTAAAAGTAGCCTGTCCCCTTTTATACTGCAATAATTGCTTCATAAGGTTCCATATTAAGAATTCTTGATTTTATCAAGCCACTTCTTCGGGAATTTAAAGAAAGGCAGATTGATAATTTCTGCTCTTCACTAAACTGTATGGCCTCCTCTTTTTCTGAGAAGTTTAACAAAATAGTCATGAAATCATTATCGGTTATACGCTTGTAACCAAGTACTTTACCATTATTTGTATTCACAAACTCCAGGGAGCCGCTGGTTAAGGCAGGTGACTTTTTTCGAAACCAGATGAGCTTACGATAGGTATTAAGTAAACTATCTGGCTCATCATGCTGGAATTTGACATTGTTGGTTTTATAACCTCTGTTGACGGGCAACCAGGGAGAGATGTTTGAAAAACCAGCATTAGCTGAATTATCCCATTGCATGGGAGTTCTACAACCATCACGTCCCTGGAAAAGAGGCCAAAATCTTTTTCCTGTAGGGTCTTTTAATAATCTTTTAGGGATATTTCCTTCCTTCATTCCTATCTCTTCACCATAATATATAACTGGTGTACCGTGTAGAGTTAATAACATTGATATAGCAACTTTTGCACAAGCTTCTGAATTTACCCCCCTACAGTATCTACTAATATGACGCACCACATCATGATTACTCAGCACATAGGTAGGCCAAGCCCATGATGGTAGGCCCTTCTCCCATTCCATTATGATTCTTTTAAAGGAGTTTGCATTCCAGGGAGAGTGGAGAAAGTCAAAATTAAAAGACAGGTGCAGGCCATCGTTGTTCTTCCCATAATATCTGGTAGCCATTTCTGTATTTCTATCACTACCTACTTCTCCCAGAAGAAGTTTTTCTCCATAGGAATCTACCAGTTCCCTCATATCTTTGAGGAGGTCAAACATCTCCGGCTGATCTTTGTCATAGGTATGATGATGTTTAGCATAAGAGTAGATAACACCTGCTATAAGGTCTCTTAAATTTGCCGGTCTTTTCGGTGGATTGTTGCGTAAAAGAGCGTCCTTGAAATAATAGTTGACAACATCCAATCTGAACCCATCCACTCCCATTTCCAACCAGAATCTTATAACATCAAAGATGGCTTGTTTCACCTGAGGATTTCTCCAGTTCAGGTCAGGTTGCTCTTTAAGAAAGGAATGAAGATAATATTCTTTGGTGGTTGAATCATATTCCCAGGCAGGTCCACCGAAGCAGGACTGCCAGTTGTTTGGAGGTTTATTATTAACCCCATTTTTCCAGATGTACCACTCTCTTTTCGGGTTGTTCTTAGAACTGCTTGATTCTAAAAACCAGGGATGCTGGTCTGAGGTATGGTTGACCACTAAATCCATGATGACTTTGATATTTCGGCGATGACTTTCATCCAGAAGTCTTCTAAAATTCGACATACTCCCAAAAACAGAGTCTATATTATTATAATCAGAGACATCGTAGCCGAAATCCTGCATAGGTGAGGAGTTTACTGGAGATAACCAGATGGCATCTACGCCCAGCGAGTTCTCAGTTCCATCGTTGAGGTAGTCCAGCTTCTCTATAATTCCCGAGATATCACCTAAGCCGTCGCCGTTAGAGTCTTTAAAACTTAGAGGGTATATCTGATAGATAACTCCCTTTTGCCACCAGGTTTTGATAGCAAACCCTTCAGCTATCTCTTTTCTCTTTGGTTTTTCATCCATGGCTGTCATATATTCTCACCTCTCCATCTTAATTTGAATATCATCACAGTCCCCATAATCCAGCATCTACGCCCCGAGCTACCTTTGCTTTTTTAACTCTCTGATGGGGCAATACCTGTAATTATTTTTGTTAATTCAATCACCTCCATTGTTATTATAAATTACTTCAGGGATTCTGAACCCCCAGTAA
>QLTX01000017.1 GCA_018725175.1 Candidatus Psychracetigena formicireducens | reverse complement strand
CGTACTGGACCATTAATGCCGATGGAAGCGGGCTGCAATTACTACGGACAGAGAGATAACGGTTCAAGCCTGGCCAAACCCAGTTCTCCAGTCGGGGCCGCAGCTTGATAAGGAGGGTTAATTTAATGCAAAAAATAAAACTGCAAAAAAAAATAAGCGTTAAAACCTGCTTTTAATCCCGACACTCATGGTAGCCCTGACCATTGTCAACTTTATCTCTTTTTTCGTCCCTATTATGGCGGCTGGTGCGCCGCCAGCCGTGTATCCGCAAGCACTACTCGCGCTTCTGCAGACCACGCAACTGCTGCCGATACTTGGGGACCTCGCTGAATTGGGGGTAGTTTTTAGAGGCTATCCGAAGGTTAATAATGTTTACCGTGACCGGAGAGAAGGACTGCTTGAACGGGTGGCCCGCTCCCAGCCCGAAAGGTGGGTTATAGTCTTAATTGTCCTTGATGACTTCTATTCGCCGGAGGGAATGTCTAACATTATCGACCCGGCCAAACTTAATATTATCGGGGTTACTGCGCAATCCCTTGATGAGGGGGGAACTCCTTAGGGTACACCTCCTCACATCAGAATCTACATGGTAAATCACCCTGTAGTCTCCAACTCTAATCCTATAAAAATTAATTGCACCCTGAAGTTTGCGGCATTTGAAAGTAAGAGGATTTACTTTGAGAGTTTCTATAGTTTTGATTATATGAGGAATTTGTTGGCGACCAATCTTTCTAAGATCCTCTTCTACTGATCTCTTCCACCAGACCTCATAGGAGACCATCTTTTCTCAGTTTTTCCTTGAGCTCCTCAAAGTTTACCACAGGCTCGTCTCTACGCTCAGCCACCACCATAAGGTCATGGAGATCCTGTAAAAGATACTCATATTCTCTTATAGGAACGATTACTGCCGTCTTCCGGCCTTTTTCGTTCACTACATAAAGTCCCTTAAGTTTATTCATCACTCATCATCCTTAATTGTTAATTATAACAGCTTTACCACCCTTGAATTTTTAATCTTTTTATCAGTCATTAATTATTAACTTTTTGGTAATTCAGAAATATCTTTTAATAATATAGATAAATTCATTATCTATTAACTATTAGTGAGCGTATCCATTTAACAGGAATTTTATCATTGCAAAATGCTCATATATATGTTAAAATCTATCATAGTTTTTATTTTTTAATTAACGGAGGCTAAACTACTTTTATGCTTGACACTTCATATACCGCCAGCGACATTTTAGTGCTTGAAGGTTTGGAAGGAGTGAGGAAAAGACCAGCTATGTACATAGGTACAACCGGACCAGCGGGTCTAAATCATTTAATACTGGAAGTAATAGATAATTCTATAGATGAAGCCATGGCTGGTTTCTGTAAAGAAATCAAGGTATTCATTAATAAAGATAATACTGTGGAAGTTATTGATGATGGTAGAGGAATACCGGTGGACATTCATCAACAGTTGGGTATATCTGCATTGGAAGTGGTTATGACCAAACTGCATGCCGGGGGAAAATTTAATGGCAAGGTTTACCGGGTTTCCGGTGGTTTGCATGGGGTGGGTGTGTCGGTGGTAAATGCGCTTTCAGAGTGGTTAATTGTGGAAATAAAAAAAGATGGCCAAATTTATCGTCAGAGATATGAGAGAGGGATGCCGGTAACTCCTGTAGAAGCCGTGGATACCTCTCTTTTTCGGGGAACAAAAATAAGGTTTAAACCAGACCCTTTAATATTTGAAAAAACCGAATTTGATTATAACCTCATCAGAGATAGAGTAGAAGAGCTGGCTTACCTTAACAAAGGGCTAATGATCACCCTGGAAGACAGAAGAGTAAAAAAAGAAGAAACTTTTCTTTTTGAAGGGGGTATTAGCTCTTTTATCACCACCCTGATTGGCGAAGGTAATCAATCAATACAGGATGAACCTTTATTTATACAGAAACAGGAAGATGGGGTTATTATAGAATCAGCTTTAATATATACCGAAAATACTGAAGGAAGGATACTCAGTTTTGCTAACTCCATCAATACTCAAGAGGGAGGAACTCACCTTATAGGTTTTAGAGGAGGTATGTTAAAAGCTATAACCTCTTACGCTAAGACTCATAAAATAGTAACTGAGGAACCTATTACTTCTGAAGATGTCAGGGAAGGTTTATATGCGGTAATATCCATTCGTTTACCGGAACCTGAATTTGAAGGACAAACTAAAACTAAACTCGGTAATGTAAAAATACGGGGGATTGTGGAAAAAGTTATTTATGAGGATGTACTTACCTATTTTGAGAGAAACCCCGAGACAGCTCGAAGAATAATAGACCGAGTTTTGCTTTCTTACAAATCCCGCGAAGCAGCTAAAAAAGCACGAGAACTTACCAGGAAAAAAGTTCAACTGGAATCAAGCCAATTACCGGGAAAGTTGGCTGAATGCAGCGAGAAAGACCCCAAACTCCGAGAAATATTTATTGTGGAAGGAGAGTCAGCCGGTGGTTCCGCCAAGCAAGCCAGGGACAGACTGTTCCAGGCAATTTTACCCCTTAAAGGAAAAATCCTTAATGTGGAAAAAACTAACCTCAACAAGGTTATTGATAACAGCGAAATTCAATCAATCATAGGGTCCTTAGGCGTGGGTATGGGAGAAAAGTTAAACCTTAATGGGTTACGATACCACAAGGTAGTTATCATGACTGATGCTGATGTTGATGGGTCTCACATCCGAACCCTTATACTGACATTATTTTATCGCTATTTCCGTGAACTTATTGACGCAGGTTATGTTTATATTGCTCAGCCACCTTTATACAAGACCTCCAGAGGTAAGCAGGTCAACTATTTTTATAGCGATGCTGAGTTAGAAGAATATTCCGAGAAACATGATGGACATTTAGAAATTCAGAGGTTTAAAGGTCTGGGGGAAATGAGTGCAGATGAATTATGGATTACTACTATGGATCCTGAAAAGAGAAACTTACTGAAAGTTATAATTGAGGATGCTGAAAGAGCTGCAGAAATATTAAGTATCTGTATGGGTGAAAAGGTGGAGCCACGGAGGGATTTTATTGAAAAAAACGCCTTCCGGGTTAGAAATCTTGATGTATAAAGGAGAGCAAAGTGGCTAAAAATTTACTGGACATTTCTTTAGAACAGGAAGTAGAAGCATCCTATCTTGATTATGCCATGAGCGTTATTGTGGGCAGAGCCATACCTGATGTTCGTGATGGTTTAAAGCCTGTACAGAGAAGAATACTTCATGCTATGAATGATCTAAGAAATGACCCCGATAAACCCTACAAAAAAAGTGCCCGTATAGTTGGTGAAGTATTAGGTAAATACCACCCTCATGGCGATACAGCGGTTTATGACTCCTTGACCCGAATGGCACAACCCTTTTCTTATAGACAGCCTCTAATTGATGGACACGGTAACTTTGGTTCTATTGATGGAGATACTCCTGCAGCTATGAGATATACCGAAGTGCGTATGTCCTGGGCAGCTATGGAATTGCTGAAAGATTTAGACTTTGATACCGTTGAATTTATTCCTAACTTTGATGGAACTTTGAAAGAACCAACAGTTTTACCCTGCAGACTACCCAATCTTCTGATTAATGGGGCTTCCGGGATAGCTGTAGGAATGGCCACCTCCATTCCTCCTCACAATCTTGGTGAGCTGATTAACGCTTGCCTGGCTCTACTTAACAACGATGACCTACCCATAGAGGA
Organism: Candidatus Psychracetigena formicireducens; assembly: GCA_018725175.1. GTDB lineage: Bacteria > Coprothermobacterota > HKB111 > HKB111 > HKB111 > Lithacetigena > Lithacetigena formicireducens. The sequence continues at coordinate 14,880 of QLTX01000017.1, read as the reverse complement.
GTTGATGAATTTTATCAAAGGACCCGATTTTCCTACCGGGGGTATAGTACTTGATAGAAATAAAATACTGGAATCCTATAAATCAGGTCGTGGGGTTTTAACGGTAAGGGGTAAAGTAACTGAAGAAAATAATAAAGATAAAACAAGTTTAATAATTAACGAAATACCTTATATGGTTAATAAATCTCTGCTGGTAGCCAAAATTGCTGACCTTATTAAGGAGAAAAAGTTAAGCGGAGCCACCGAGGTAAGAGATGAGTCTGACAAAAGAGGAATCCGGGTGGTGGTTGAACTTAAAAAAGAGGCTAACCTTCAACTCCTTACCAGACAACTTTATAAATATACTCAACTACAAACCTCGTTTAGCATCAACTTATTGGCTATTGTGCATTTAGCTCCCAGATTACTTAACATCAAAGATTTACTAATATACTTTTTGAACCATAGAAACGAAGTTGTTACCAGAAGGTCGCAATTTGAACTGAAGAAACTAAATCATAAAAAACACCTCTTAGATGGAGTATTGATTGCTTTGAGTAATCTGGATGAGGTTATTGAGATGATTAAGGGCTCATCCACCCCTGAAGAAGCCAGAATTCGGCTTATGGATAGATTTACCTTATCCAGAGAACAGGCTGAAGCAATTCTGGACATTAAACTGGAAAGATTAACCCGTCTGGAGAGCGATAAATTAATAAAAGAAATTAAAGAAATAGAAGGAAGAATTGAATACCTTAACCAGCTTCTGGCTGACCCGGAGATGGTGAAAGAAGAAATAAGAAAGGAACTTATAGAACTTGATAATAAATTTGCTACCCCCAGGTTAACGGTAATACAAAATTATAGCGAAGAAGTGCAGGACCTGGATTTAATACCTGATGAACCTGTAATCATTTACTTAACTGAAAATGGTTATTTAAAAGAGTTATTACTATCCAATCGCCCAAATTTATCTCTGGGAAATGCTGAAGAAGATATGGTTGAGGGCAAGTATATCCTGGGAACAATGAAATCACCAGTATTCTTGTTTACCAATAAGGGAAAAGGATATAAGCTATTCCCCTATAATCTACCCGAAGCAGTCAGGGGTAATAGAGGGTTGAATTTGCATGGTTTGTTGGAATTAGATGCTGAGGAAAAAGTAGTAGCTTTAGCCAAAGCCTCCAGTCAAAAAGTATTGCTTATGACCTTAAAGGGAAGACTAAAAGCAGTGAAATCATCCTCCTTAAATAGTTTAAGCAAGAGAGGAACCAGGATTATGAATATATTACCTGGGGATGAATTTGTGTATTCCCGGGAAATCAACGATATTGATGAAGTGATTGTGTGTTCAGTTGAAGGCCGAGCCAACCGCTTCCCAGCTACCAGAGTGCCGGTTAAAGGGTTGAAAGCTCAGGGTGTTTTAGGGATGAGAACCGAGAAAATAATTGGTATGACTGTGTTAAAGCCCGAAGAGTATATACTCACCCTTACCAATAAAGGTTATATGAAATTAGTAGATAGAGAAGAAATAACCAGCAGGGGAGTGCGAAGTAAAGGGTTGACACTTCAGAAACCATCAACCAGAACCGGCTCCTTAATAGGGGTTTATGGAATACTTAAAAGTGGGTTGGATTTTAACCTCTATACAGAGAGTGGTAAATGCGTCAAATCTAACACGGGAATGTTTAAACTTCTAAAACGAACTCATAAAGGGACCAAGCCCGGTAGTGATAAAATAAAGATTTCCGCGGTTTCTTATATAGTCCTTAAAAAGTGGAAATGGCTTTTAGATACCTTGAACATACTGCCGATATAGGGATAGCCGCCCGGGGTGAAAGTAAGGAACAGGTTATTGAAGAAATATGCCTGGCTTTTACCAACCTTATATATGATTCCGAAAAAGTTAAATCACAGGAATTCAGGGAACTAATAATAGATTCCAGAACTAATGCTGGTAAAATAGTGGACCTGTTAAGTAAAATATTATATTTAATTGATGGTGAGGATTTTCTCATCAAGGAAGTAAAGGTAAAAAATTTTAAACCCCTGGTGGTAATAGTTGGGGGAGAACTAATGAACCCCTTACAGCATAAAATGAAAAGTATGGTAAAAGCAGTAACTCACTATAAAGCATATTTTAGGAAAAAAGGGAGTACCTATTTAGCAAGAGTATATCTTGATATTTAGGAGGTGAAATATGGGTAGATGGAAAGGTCCGTTCAGACGGATAGATGAGTTTAAGATTATAATCCCGCCCGAATATAAAGCGGGTATGAAAGTACCGGGGATTATATATGTTGATGAAGGGTTATGGGAAACCACCCAGGAAGAGCAAGCCCCTGAACAGGTGGCTAATGTAGCCACTCTTCCAGGATTATTAAAATATTCTTTAGCCATGCCTGATATACACTGGGGTTATGGTTTTCCGATTGGTGGTGTGGCGGCTTTTGAAACTGCTGATGGTATCATCACCCCGGGCGGTATTGGGTATGATATCAACTGCGGTGTTCGTTTACTGAGAACAGATCTAACCCTAAATCAGGTAAAAAATAAAATTGAATTATTATTGGAGACCATTTTCAGGAATGTTCCTTCTGGTCTTGGTTCCAAAGGAAAGGTGAAAGTAAGCCAAAATGAACTTGATACTGTTCTCATTAAAGGCGCTCGCTTTGCCGTAGAGAAAGGTTATGGATGTAAAGAAGACCTGGTTTTCACTGAAGAGAATGGTGAAATGAAGGGAGCTGACACACAGGCAGTTAGCGTGGAGGCTAAAAAAAGGGGTTTCCCCCAACTCGGTTCACTTGGTTCGGGTAACCATTTCCTGGAAATTCAATATGTTGACACTATTTATGATGAAAAAACAGCGAATGCTTTTGGTTTGAAAGAAGGTCAAATAACCTTTCTCATACACAGTGGTTCCCGTGGATTAGGTCACCAGGTGGCTACCGATTATATAAAGATTATAGAAAGAACTTCCCATAAATACCAGGTTAAGTTAGTTGATAGGCAGTTAGCCTTCGTCCCCCTTAATTCCGATGAAGGAAAAAAGTACTTTTCGGCTATGGTAGGAGCTGCTAATTATGCCTGGGCAAACCGTCAGATGATAACTCACTGGGTCAGAGAATCTTTTGAAGAGGTGTTTAAGTCCTCCTGGGAAAAACTTGGACTAAAACAGGTATATGATGTCGCCCATAATATAGCTAAGATTGAAAAACATACCGTTGATGGGGTAGAAAAAGAGCTTATAGTTCATAGAAAAGGGGCTACTCGAGCATTCCCCGTGGGAAGACCTGAAATCCCTGATTATTATAAAAATGTAGGTCAACCCGTACTAATTCCTGGTGATATGGGGAGATATTCTTATGTACTGGTGGGAACCCAGAAAGGTTTAGAAGAAACCTGGGGCTCAACCTGCCATGGTGCCGGTAGGGTTATGTCTCGTACTGCAGCTAAGAAAGAATCCAGTGCGCAAGAGTTATTAGAATCATTGAAAAAGAAGGGTATTCTGGTAAAAGCGGAAAGCAGAGGAACCCTGGTGGAAGAAGCCCCAGAAGCCTATAAAGATGTGAGTGATGTGGTAAATGTGGTCCATGGAGCAGGTATATCCCGAAAAGTATGTAGAATGAAACCCTTAGGGGTAACCAAAGGTTAAAAGGAGGTAAATATGGAAGTAAGAGAGGCAATATTAAAGCGTAGGAGTATTAGAAAATTTAATCCTGAACCAATAGATAAGGAGATAATTACTAAAATATTAGAGGCTGGTCATTGGGCGCCTTCCGAAGGTAATCTACAGCCCTGGTTTTTTTATGTGGTTGAAAATATTGAGTTGAGAAAAGCTCTGGCAAAAGCAGCCCTTAATCAGGAATTTATAATTCAGGCACCGGTAGCGATAGTAGTTTGCGCTGACCTGGAAAAAACTGCTCCCTATGGTAAAAGAGGGAAGGAACTTTTTTGCTTACAGTCAACCGCTGCAGCAATTCAGAATATGCTCCTTTTTGCCTATTCTCTGGGTATTGGTAGCTGTTGGGTCGGGGCTTTTAATGAAGCTGAAGCCCAGCTTATTATGAATTTGCCAGCAAACCTTAGACCGCTGGCTATAATACCTCTTGGCTACCCTGCTGAAACTGGTAGAGCCAGAAGGACCAACTTAAATGATAAAATTAAATGGATGCAAGAATAATATAAAGGTAGGTGACTTACTATGGGAGAAATAACTATTGAGTTTTTGAAAGCCAATCCTGTAGCTGAGCAGGAAGTAGAATTAGTAGAAAGAAAAGGTGTGGGTCATCCCGACCATATAGTTGACGCCATAATGGATAAAGTATCACAACGCTTATCCCAGCATTATCGCCAGAGGTTTGGTAAAGTTTTGCATCATAACATAGATAAAGCCCTGTTAGTAGCTGGAGGGGCAGAGACCAGGTTCGGAGGTGGGGAAGTTACCTCACCCATGCTATTAGTTTTTGGTGATAGGGCAACTACCGAATATAACGGAGAAATAATACCCGTAACAGAATTCTCTATTGAATCTGCTAAAAAGTGGTTCAAGGAAGAACTGAGGTTTGTTGACCCAGTAAGTCATGTTAACTACCAGGTAGAGATAAAACCAGCCTCTATAGAACTATCTTCAATATTTGATAGCTCTGCTAAGATACTGAAAGCTAATGATACCTCAGCGGCAGTCGGCTATGCTCCTTTATCCCCTACGGAAAAGCTGGTGTTAGAAACCGAAAGGTTTTTGAATTCCAGACAGTTTAAGGTAGAGCATCCTGAAGTTGGTGAAGATATTAAGGTAATGGGTTTCCGAAACCATAACCAGTTATCTCTTACGGTAGCTATTGCTTTTGTGGATAGATTTATTGCCTCAGAAAAAGAATATTTTTATAAAAAGGAAAAAATTATTTCCCTGCTTCAAGATAAGTTTAACCCATCATCAGCTTTTAACAACATCCGTTTTTATATTAACACCCTTGATGAAAAAGGTTCGGGACTATCTGGTGTATATACTTCAGTTACCGGTACTTCCGCTGAAAATGGTGATTCCGGTCAGGTAGGAAGGGGAAATCGGGTAAATGGATTAATTGCCCTGAATAGGCCGATGGGTACCGAAGCAGCAGCAGGTAAGAACCCGGTATCCCATGTGGGGAAGATTTATAATTTCTTAAGTCATGAAATCGCTGAAAATATCTTTACAGAGGTTCAGGGCATCAAAGAAGTCTATGTCTGGCTCTGCAGCCAGATTGGCAAACCGGTTGATCAGCCTATGATTACCGCGGTTCAGATTATTCCACAATCGGGTATTGATAGTGAGCAGGTTAGAAAATTAGCCCGAGAAACAGCTCAAAAAAGCCTTTATAATATCCAGGCTTTAATAGAAGACCTTATTGAGGGAAAGCGTTCGGTCTGCTAAACCTATAAATCTCTCATAAGGGTATAAAATACTTCAATCTCCTTTAAAAGGTTAGAAACCTGTGAATTTTCATTTGCCTGATGGGCTGCGTGATTGGTAATTGCCCATACTGCTGCTGGTATACCTGCTTTTCTGAGTAAGGCAGCACAGGTTCCTCCTCCAATCCCCCCGACTTTTAAGCCTTCTGGGTTAAGAGATTTAGCGATAGAGCTTAAGAGTTTCCTGGCAACGGGCGACTCAGGGTCGGTAGGTGGAGGAGCTTCCTCTTTTTGCACGGTAGAGATATTTATCTCCACCCCATTTTCTTGGGTGAAATTTTTGGCGAAGCTGTTTATAAAGCTTAAAACCTCCTTCAGGTTGTATTCAGGTAAAACCCGGCAATCAAAATAGGCAATATCCTTACCGGGAATGGTATTAATATTATCAACATTATTATCTTTCCTGGTGGGTTCAAAAGTGCTGGTAGCAGGTTCAAACAGGTGATTGGCCAGGGAAAAGCTCTCTTTTAAAGCCTGGTAAAGTTTTAAGTTAAACTCCATCCCCTTAAGGTGGGCATTGATTCCTTCCTGAGGCCGGGAAGCATGGGCTTGCTTACCCAATACCTCAACCTTAAACCAGAGGATACCCTTTTCCGCTACCTCTATGAAGTTTCCTTCGGGTGTTCCGTAATCAGGTACGATTATTAAATCTTGAGGTTTGAATAAACCCTGTTTAACTAAATGCTGTATACCAAAGGTACTTCCAGTCTCTTCATCAGACACGCACACCAGGGATACATTGATTTCAGGTTTTACACCCTCATCATAAATCTGTTTCATGGCAAAGATTGTAGATACCATTCCTTGAAGGTTATCTTCAGCGCCCCTCCCATACACCCGACCGTTTAGAAGCTGGGCAGAAAAAGGGTCAGTATCCCATAACGATAAATCTCCTTCAGGGACAGTATCCAGGTGACATATAATAAATAAGGAACGGGTAGGGTCTTTACCTTTTAAGGTGGCGGTGAAGTTTGGTCTGATTAAATTCATTTCTGGGTCTTCTATATCATAATTAGAAATAGAAATTTCTGGCATCATTTTTAAAAGCTCCCCTTGTAAAAATTTAGCCCTTTTTGATTCCCCTTCTGACCCGGATTTGGAACGGGGATTTACTGCCTGTAGGTTTATTAACCTGCTCATAAGCTCAACAACCTGCTGTTCCATATATATCCTCCAGTTTTAAGATATTAATATTAAGTTTTAGGGTATATTTAAATATAAACTATAAAAGGAGTATCTTATAATTGTACATATTTTTATTACCTTTGTTGCTACTTCTTATAATTTTACCGCTTTTATTTATTTTTTACTTAGTGCCCCTAACTTATGCTTTTCAGTCTATTGTAGCAGTTTTTACCGTGCCCAAGCAGATTTATGAGTTATTTAAGAAACCCCTCCTTAGAAAGAATCACGCAATTGAACACGCTACTATCAATGTTTTGGAAAAACATTTAGCTTCCAAAGCTGTTTTCTCTGGTTATGCCCGGGAAGATGGGTTTATCATTCAGGGACCGGTAGATATTTTAACCCTGGAGGTAGCAGCCAGAAATGCTCTGGATAGGTTAAAAGCAGGGGAAAAAGAACTGGCGATTCATTCTTCCTGCGGTACTGGTAAAGCGGTGGGAAGTTTTATCAGTGGAGTTATAATTCTGGGAATCTTTCTTTTTGCTGGATACTTCAATATCTGGACGATAATTTTATCTTTTTTAATATCAACTTTTGTAGGACCTATAGTCGGGGAGATGGTTCAAAAAATATTTACTACGATTCCAGAGGTTAAAGACATGTTCATCGGTAGCGTTGAAAATGATGTTGAAACCAGCAGTATGTGGTTTAGCAGTAGAATACCGATGTTAACTAACCGACTTTTAGTTAAAACTCGTAAATATTACGAAATAGTATCCTGAAAGTTAATATCAATATTCAATATGAACTAATTTGAGTTAAAGGAAGTCCGCTTTTACAGGTAAGGTTCATCTCAAGCCATATGTCTATATCTGTTTTGTGGATGTGATAAAATTATTTGTTAAACCTGTTATCGGGGCGTAGCGTAGTCTGGATAGCGCGCGTGCTTTGGGAGCACGAGGTCGGCAGTTCAAATCTGCCCGCCCCGACCATTTAGAGTTTAGGCGCCCGTAGCTCAAAGGACAGAGCATCTGCCTTCTAAGCAGAGGGCTGGGAGTTCGAGTCTCTCCGGGCGCACCATTAATCTCACAAAAATTAAGTATCAGATGTTTCTTGAGGCTGTTAAGGTAGACAAGAACGGAGAAGTCGGGGAGGTATTAAGGAGGCGTTACCTCTCTTTAGTTTCTTAAGAGGGAATTGGTAAAGGGCTTCAAAAAATGACCAATATATTGGATATTCTAAAAATAACCCCATCTTCACAGTCAACCGATTTTGTGGAGAACAAAAAACAGTTCCAACTACATACGCTACTCACAGAACAACCACATAAAAATACCTGGAACCTAAGCTTTGTAATGAACGAAAATGCCCTAGACGGACTCAAGATGATTTTTTCTGTTGATGAAGATATTTCAACGAAATTCAAAGAGCTTGTAAAAGATACCAATATAATTGACAATGCTGCCAATTCTATAGTTGAGGCTATAGAAAATAGAAAAAAAATATATATTTATGGTTGTGGTGCTACTGGCCGTTTGGCAAAACAGATGGAATCTGCTATCTGGAGACCGTTCTGGAAAAAAGTTAAGCAACATTCTCTATGGAATAAATTAAAAAACCAACTACCAAAAAATATTGAAGACCGTCTTATCGGAGAAATGACCGGCGGTGATAGAGCACTAATTAGTGCATTGGAAGGACTTGAAGATCTCCAGCTTGTGGGAAGCTTACAGCTTTTGGACCGTGGAGTAGAAAAAGGTGATGCTGTGTTTTGTGTTACCGAAGGTGGCGAAACTTCGTCAGTCATCGGAACAATCCTTACTGCAGTAGAACAGTATGGAGAATTAACTACAGAAAAAATTTATGATGCTAAAAAGTTGTTGTATTTTATATATAATAATCCGGACGATGTTTTATATCCTTTTGACCGTAGCCGCACAGTTATAGAACATCCTGCGATTTCTAAGATTAACCTATCCACCGGGCCACAAGCAATCACAGGTTCAACCCGGATGCAGTCAACTACTTCCGAGACATTTATACTCGGTGTCATACTTGAAGAAGGAATTTATCGGTTATTAAAAAAACTGTTGACTTTAGAAGAATTATCTGAATTAGGGTTTAGTCAAGCTGAGCCGTCATTAGATAAATTCGCGTCTGAAATGGGATTATTACAACGAATATTATCATTTGACAGGATAATGAGCTACATTGCTAATTCTTTAGAAGAGATTGCACGGTTTACCGTATTGGAATCTGAAACCTACAAAAATAAAAAGCATGCCACATACTTTGCACGAAAAGCATTGATAACTGTCTTTATTGATTGCGCAGAACGAAGCCCGACATTCCGTCTTTTCCCATTGGATACTGTGATGGAGAAAGAACCTAAATGTTGGGTGCAAGTGTGGACCGCAGGAAGCGACTATAAAGAAGCCTGGCAAAATTTTCTTAGCCGACCCTTCCGTGGGTTAGAAGAAAGGTTTTATAAAGCTGATTTTGAAACCAAGATTGACGATTTTTATCTTAAACAATCAGTATTACGAAGTTTATCCCAGGCAGGACAAGAACAAGAAAAAATGTTTGATTTCTCTTTCTCAAAAACACAAACAGAGACACGCGAACCTAAAGAAGGCGACCTCGCAGTTTTAATCTGTATGGACGAAGAAATTGACGACCTTTTGGATACTTCTTCGTATGAACATAAGTTTATTTCCTTAACAAAAGAAAAAAATGCGAACTTATGCCTTATTTTAGTTAGTAATAAAAAGCCAAATGAAGTCCAAAAAATAATAAATAAACTTAAAGCAGACAACAACTTCTTTACCTCAAACGATGTGGTAATAAATATCACTATGAATAAAACCGAGGACGACCCGTTGAATCTCAGACGACAAACGCTTCTAAAAATGCTTCTCAATGGACATTCTACAGGTGTAATGGTAAGAATTGGTCGTGTCGTTGGGAATACTATGACCCATGTTAACCCGAGCAACCTTAAACTTATTGGTAGAGCAACTTATCTTATATTGAGCCATATAAACGATGTTGTATCCCAAAAAGAGTGGGTTCAAAAGTACGGGAAAACAGAACCTATTACCTATTCCGAAGCCAATGCGATACTTTTTGAGGCAATGAGTTTTGTCCAAGAATGTTTAGAAAAGAATAAACCAATCAGTGAAGTATCAATTTCTATTGTCCGTATCATGGAAGCACTAAAGACCAAAAGTTATATCCGTTGGGAGAATGCCTTACATATACTGGAAACTGAGGGGTTAGAAAATTATCTTTCCCAATACAATCCTTCCTTAGGGTATCATTCCTGAACCATAAAATATAGGAAATTCTTAAACCATCACGATATCACTTACGCTTATCCTGGTGAATAGTCGCCTGACTTGAACTCTCCGGTAGACCACACTTCAGCCCTTTATCCTGAATTTTGCCTGGGTAAGGAGGCAAAGTAATGGTGTCAGTTTATGGAGACCATATAAAAAAGTAGCTTCCCTTCATAAATATAAATTATAGATAACTATTTTAGTTTTAAAATGATTAAGAGATGGGCTAAAACCATAGAGGCATTCTCCTTTTAAGGATGCTCTGGTAAATCAGTTTTATCCGGTGCTGAGGAGCGAAAAGGTCAGACCACCCAAAAGGAGGCTTAAAGGATTTAAGTTGTTATGAGTACTTGGAGGAAGAGTAGGCACAATTATCTTGGGGGTATGATAATATAGCCAATGACAATTTCTAAGTCGGGATTTGCAATCAATTCTGCAAAAAAAAATTTTCTGGTATGATGTGGTTAAGGTTAAAATACTTAAAGGAGAACAAAATGAAGAAAAATCCCTTCACTCTGACAGGTTTAGATAGAATACCAAAGGCTTGGCCTAAACAGCTCAAAGGCTCAAGAGTAGGGTTGGTGGTTCATCCAGCCTCTGTAAACAGAAGATTTGAGCATGCAGCAGATATTGCACTGAAATCAAATTATTTTGAGTTAAAAGCATTTTTTGGTCCCGAACACGGAATTCATGGCGAGAAACAGGACCTGATTGAAAGTAAAAAATCTATAGACAACAAAACCAACCTTCCTGTTTATAGTCTGTATAGTCATACAAGAAAGCCAGAGCCAGAGATGCTTAAAGATATTGATGTTTTGGTAATAGACCTGCAGGATGTGGGAGCGCGCTACTACACTTTTATATGGACAATGGAACTCTGCATGCAGGCATGCCTGGAGTATCGCAAATCAATGGTTATTCTTGACAGGCCTAATCCCATCGGAGGACATATTATAGAAGGGCCTGTGACTGATATGAATTATGCATCTTTTGTAGGACTAAGGCCACTTCCAGTAAGGCACGGCATGACCATTGGAGAGATAGGAAGTTATTTGAGAAATGAGTTTTATCCGTCTCTGAATTTTCAGGTAATCGTTATGGAGGGTTGGGAACGGAAGATGTGGTTTAATGATACAAAGCTACCGTGGGTCCTGCCATCTCCAAATATGCCTACACTGGAGACAGCCGTAGTTTACCCTGGTATGTGTCTTTTAGAAGGAACGATGCTCAGCGAGGGCCGCGGCACCACAAGACCATTTGAGATTTTTGGAGCACCATTTGTTGAGCCAGATGTTTTGGTAAAGCATCTTAACCAATATAAATTGCCGGGACTGTTTTTCAGACCTTTGTATTTTCAGCCTACATTTCAAAAACATACAGATATTCTCTGCGGAGGCGCACAAATCCATGTTACCAACAGGGATAAATTTAAGCCATTTAAAACCGGAGTTGCTATTATTAAAGCTGTTCACGATCTTTATCTTGATGAATTTCACTGGAAGCAGCCTCCTTATGAATATGAGGTTGTAAAAATGCCCATAGATATCCTTGCAGGAAGCGACAGGCTCAGGAATGACCTAGAAGAGGGTGTGAGTCTCGATAAAATGGAGGAGCAGTGGAGTGAGGAATGTTCCTTATTTGCTATGAAAGCGAGAAAACAGTATCTGCTATACAAATGATGACAGTATCCCAATTTATAGGTTTACACCTTAGGCCCATCCTATGGTAAAAAGTCTCAATAGGCAACAAGTAATTTGAAGACTGATACTCCTAAAACTCTTTTCTATTTTTACCTATCTGTTAGAAAAGGAGAAAGCTTTTTATAGCGCAGATATTAAAATATGACGAGGCTTGCCTCATCATATTTGCTTAATCTCGGAGCGAACCCATTTTTTAGTTACTGCCTTACCAGGACAGGACTTTGTCGGATTATATTCTCGGTGAAAATGAATGTCGGTTAATTTAAGATGGAATTTTTTAAACAAGGTAATCAATACTGCTTTTGTGTTTTCCCAGATTTTACCCGAAGGAAGGCTCTCATCATACCTACCAATCATTTCAATTCCAATGCTTCCTTTGTTTCCTTGATTGGCGTGCGTTCCCTGGATATTTATATCAGTAAATAGCCAAATTCCTTCGGGTGCCACAAATAAATGGGGACCAGATTTCCAGCCTTTTTCTTCGTACATATTTTTATAATAATCACAAGAAACTTCACCTTTTTGCCATCTATCATTAGTGTCCCAGGTATGATGTAAAATAATTTTATCAATTTCTCTATCTATCATTTTCCCTTCAATATATTCTGCGAACTCTATTTTAGATAAGCATTGGTTAATAATCTCCATAAAACTCTTCTCCTTTCACTATATTATAGTAATTTATTGTAATGGTAGATTAATTAGTTAAACCGAGTAATAAAACATTTTCGTCAATTTACCACAACAAATAGGTCATTTTAACGAAATTTTATCACAAAAAGAGTGGGTTCAAAGTACACCCCTTAAAAAATCCCCAACTAAAAATCTTTTCTACCCTTATATTGGTACTTTTCAGGTGGGGTTTAATATTTGAGTCTGGGATCCAAGGCATCCCTCAACCCATCTCCTACAAAACTGAAAGCCAATACTGTCATGAAAATGAAAAAGCCTGGGAAGAAAGTAAGCCACCAGGGGAGTATTCCACCGAAGATCAGGGTTATATACTCCATGGAACGCTGGAGCATGTTCCCCCAGGAAGGGGTAGGTGGCTGGATACCCAGACATAAGGTTAGTAGCATATTCTGTTAATAGTAGCTTCATTATCCCTTCTCCATGCCCGGTGGCTGAGGCTCCCCCGAAAGAAGAAACGTAAGTTCCTCCTCCAATTATGGCAGTATCGCCTACTCTTCCCGGAAGTTTGCCCAATATTCCCCCGGTAGAAGTAGCTACGGCAATTCCGCCTTTGTCGTCAATAGCCACTGCTCCTACGGTTTCCCACCTGAGATAGTTGGATAGCTTACTGAAATAACCAAAATCTCCTTTTTGTTTATACTCTTCTAACTGTTTTAGCCTTTCCTCGGTTACCGGATTATATGGTTCAAAACCCAGTTTACGGGCAAACCTAAGGGCTCCTTCTCCTGCCAATAGCAGGTGGTCGGTTTCCTCCAGAATTTTTTGGGCAATCAATATGGGGTTTTTAACTGATTTAATAACTGCTACAGCACCAAATTTAGGTTCCTCGCCAATATGACTAATAAACATCAACGAAGCGTCCATTTCAGCTTCCCCCAAAATATTCAGGGTTGAACCTGTTCCACAGTTAAAGATAGGATTATCTTCCATAGTTTTAACTGCTTCCACTACAGCCATTACCGCATCATTTTTACTGGTGAGTAATTTATAACCATTAAAGAGGGCTATTTGAATGCCTTTTCTGGTTTCTTCAATATTCTTTACCACCCTGCCAGCACCACCATGCACAATAATTGCCTTCATTAAACATCTCCTTTTCTTTAACTTTCATTTATATAAGAAAAACTTTATCAAGTAAATTATAAGTTATAAAATGGGGGAAAATGGAAAAGGGGAGAAAAGGGGAGAAAAGGGGAGAAAAGGGGACAGTCCCCAACAGGATTTTAGGGGGCTGTCCCCATACTTTTTTTGATAATTTAATGCCCAAAACACTGATGATAACTGGTTATTTTGAGAAACGTTCTCAATTATTCTACAATAAACCGGTACCTATTTTCCCTGAGAAATAACCCACCTTGCTAATAACCACAAACTATTGACATTTATTTAAAATTATGTTACCTTTTGAGTAGTTGCCTGAAAAAGCCAACTACAAAAAAACAGGAGGTTTAATTAAGTATGATTGGAAGTAAGGCATTAATATGGATTTTCGTTGGTTTACTAACATATCGTGCTCGGACTACCGGAAAGGTTTTTAGCGACACCGCCAGACCTCTCTCTGGAGGAGTAAGCTTAAAAGTAAAGGAGGGAATTCAGTGATCGCGAAACAACGCAAAGAAGCCACGGTTCTCCATGCCCTTGTTCCTATTGTGTCTTTAGTTGCCGCTCTAGCCTACGCTATACTTGTGCATGAAGCCGCACCCCACATCCCACTTATTTTTGGCACGATTGTCGCCGCGATTGTCGGTGTGAAGATGCTTGGCATTCCGTGGAAAGAACTAGAGGACGGCATGCGCGCCACCCTTGCGGCCACATTGCAGGCCATGCTTATTCTCATGGTAGTCGGAACGCTGATTGGCTTGTGGATCTTAAGCGGCACCATCCCCGCCATGATCTACTACGGTCTGCAGATTCTTTCCCCTGCCATCTTCCTAGTGGCTGCGTTCCTCATCTGCTGCATCGTCTCTTTGGCTACCGGCACCTCTTGGGGTACTGCCGGCACCGTGGGTGTCGCCTTGATCGGTATCGGCATCGGGCTGGACGTTCCCGCTGGCATGGTAGCCGGCGCCGTGGTGTCCGGCGCGTATTTTGGCGATAAGCTCTCGCCCCTCTCTGACACGACGAATCTTGCGCCCGCTGTTGCCGGCAGCTCGCTGCTTGTCCACGTCAAGCATATGCTCTATACGACTATCCCGGCGCTAGTTATTGCTGCCCTGCTTTACGGCGGACTGGGACTGATGTTTTTGGGACGCGAGCTAGACCCTGAACGCATTAATGTAATTCTAGATGCACTGCGTGCTAACTTCGCCATTTCGCCTTGGCTGCTGATCCCCCCACTGCTGGTCATCGGCCTGATCGCCCGGAAGGTCCCCGCTTTGCCGGGCCTTATCACCGGCTCGGTAGTTGGCGGGCTCTTTGCTGCTGTTTTCCAGCGCGCTACTATCGGAGCAATTATTACTGCGGCCCACTATGGTTTTGAAATTGAAACCGGCGTCGAAGTTGTGGACCGCTTGCTCACCCGCGGCGGGCTCGACGCAATGATGTGGACGGTAGCACTGATTCTCTGTGCAGTAGTCTTTGGCGGCGTACTGGAG
>QLTX01000169.1 GCA_018725175.1 Candidatus Psychracetigena formicireducens | reverse complement strand
TCCTCCTCAAAATCATCAAGTTTTATCACATTGTTGTTTACAAGTTTGAAGATTATCGGGTCTGCAATCAGAGGTTTAAATATCTCTGCAATATCAAGGCTCAAGGAATACCGCCTTTCCCTCGGCTCGTGCAGGTAACTTATTGTAGGATTAAGTTGAGTATGGTATATCTCTGAAAGGACAGTGGAATAAATCAGTGAGTTAGCAAATGAGATAAGGGCATTTATAGGATTATTAGGAGGTCTCTTTTCGCGTTTTTCAATATTAAATCCATTGCTTAAAATCGTGTTAAATGCACGATAATAAGTTTCTCTTGCCCGACCTTCGCATCCCATTAATTCACTGATGGTTTTTGTTTGAGAGGCATTAGTAATCTCTTCCTTTATCTTTTCCTGAAACTTTAGAGTATCTTTATATTCTCTCAGATTCCTGAGTATGTGAAACAGCGCGCCTTCAATGAATGAAAAGGCAAGGAAAAACCTACGTTTAGTATCAAGATAATGCTCCACCTGCCTTACTGTCAACTCTCCTGACACATTCCGGTCTCTCGGCATGAAGCTTCCGCTATAAAATCCGTAATAGTTATAAATATGGATGGTTTTATTCTGCTGTGAAAGAAAATTCAAAAGCTTAGTATTGAGATTGACCTCTCCAAAGAGGTGAATTGTGTCTATATCTTCAATAGGTATAGCCTTCTGTTCCCCGCTTTCATTCTCAAAATAAATAGTATTTTCCTTTCTCTTAATTCGCCCATTTGAAAAAATATAGTAAGGCCTACTCATAGAATCACCCCCAACATAACTCAAAATATGCACATTTATTGCAATATGACTTTCTTTGTAGCTGGAGAGGTTTATCCATTTTTAGTATTTCCTGTACCCTAAGTAAGGCTATCACTACCTCTCCCTCGGAATCTTTCGTCAAAATTACCTCCTCACGCTTTCTCATTTTAGGGTAATTTATAACTCCCTTCTTTTCAACCCCAAGATGCTTGAGATAATACAGATAGTACAATAATTGGATCCTGTCCGCATGACGCATTCTATTGCTATACTTCACTTCCCTGATTTCATCGCTTCCTACGATATCTATATTGATGAGGTTATCAATCAGCAACTCACGTTTCTGCTCCCGTGGATAGGAGCTTTCTCCAGTAAGTTTTCCTAACAAAACCTTATCCGACTTTGACTCCATCTGTATCCCTCTGTCAAAAAACCATAGCTTTCGCTCACAGATATATAGGTAGTTTACTTTAATACCAGTAGTTTTTATGTTTTGAAAATCAATATCAATCTCTTGAGTCATAATATATAAAGTGTAGCCAAAACTGCCTTATTTCTGGATGAAACTTTTTTTCATTCAAACACTTAATCCCTCCCTATTATTTTATAGATCTGTAAGGAGAGTATATTTAAATTATAAAAACACTCCCTCATTTGCTGAGTCTATAAATTCAAACCCTTTTTCAAATGAATAAAGAACATTATTGATTATCATAATATTATTTCTTTTGCAGTATTCTGAATTTGGAATGGAACTTAAATTAACCATAAACTTATTATTAAAGATTTGAACAGGTACTGTATAGTCTTTTAATTTACCTTTTGCCAGAATCTTTCTCATTTTTTCTTCATCTTTATTGTCTATAATTGTTATTAGTTCGGATATCTCCTTTTCATTTTCATTATACACAGGGCGTGGGATAACACAAAAATTAAAGGAAATATTTCTGAATAACTGTTCTGCTTCTACTTTGGACTCAGCCCTAAAGCCAAGCTCAAGTAATAACTTATTCCGCTTGTATTTTTCATAATATTTTGTTTTCTCAATATCCTTGAAAACCATTACTATTGCATCTTGTTTAGCTGTCTCATTCATAACCTTTCCGTTATAGTCAGCAAGAAGTAGGGAATATGTTCTGTCAAGCAGTTCTCTATCATAAATCTGCGTACGTTCAGCTTTAAAGACAAATATGTTGGGGTTATCAAGAGAATAATCTTCCTTTCTTTTTCTCCAACATCGTCCAAATCTCTGAAGAAGACTATCAATTGGAGAACACTCTGTAAATAACACATCGAAATCTAAATCAAGGCTTGCCTCCACAACTTGAGTGGCAATCCAGATTACTGGTGGATGTTCAGGGTTATTTACAGCCATTATTCCCATTTCTTTACTTTCCTTCTGCTGCCTATCCTTATGAATAAACCTCGCGTGTATCAATGAAGGATTAAAAGCCTGCAAGAGTTCATACATTTCCTGAGTCTTTTTAACAGTATTGCATACAATCAACATCTTTTTACCTGCTCTAAACAGGTTATTAATCATTTCCAATGATGAAGAACTATCAATCGGCTCATCATAAACAGTTAGCCTATGCCGTTTGGTTGAAGGGAGATTAGGATCAGGAAATTCAATATCCTGAAGCTCTTTTAGCTCCTCTTTGATAAAAGGCGGTAGCGTTGCTGTCATTAAAAGAAATTTGCCTCCAAGCTTATGGATTTCTTTAAGGAAAACCATTATGGCGGCAATAGAGTCGGGTGAGAAACTTTGAATCTCATCAATCACTATCTTGGAATAAGATGCTGTCAAGTATGGAAGTTCAAATCCGTTATATTTAAAAACTGCTGTTACAAGTTGGTCAGCAGTGGCTATGGTCATAGGAGCACAGAATTTTTTAGCACTCTCTATCCTTTCAATATAGCT
>QLTX01000168.1 GCA_018725175.1 Candidatus Psychracetigena formicireducens | reverse complement strand
AAAAAATAGTAGGCCAGGAAGCCCTCTGGCCCATGCCCCTATCCGTTGACGGTGTAAATCAACTCAGCTTTCAGTCAGTGGATAGCATGGTTCACCCAGATTATAGAGGGAGAGGCATTTTTAACAACCTGATTACCAGGTCTATGGAAGAGTGTTCAACCTTAACCAGTCCAATAGTTTTTGGTTTTCCTAACAGGAGTTCTCATAAAATCTATACTAAATTTGGCTGGTTATCCGGTGGTTCATTTCATAGGTTTATTAAAATCCTTAATTGGCAGGACGTGTTTAATAGCAGAATAACAGCTAAGTACCTAAAATGGGCTTCTAATCTGGCAGGATTTGTGGTGAGTACTGCGGTCAGTCGCTTTTCAGAAAAGAGAAAAATTAAAGGGGTAGAAGTTAAGGAAGAGCTTGAACCGTTAAAAATATTTGAAGAAATCTGGTTGGAGTACTACCAGCAATCGGGAAAGCCAACGGCAATAAATAAAAGCCTGGAATACCTAAACTGGAGATATAAAAACAAACCAGGCTCTAACTGTATCTTTCTTTCCTTGAGATACAAAGCCAGTACCCTGGGCTTTGGAGTTATTAAAAAAGATACTTATGGAGTTATGAAAAGAGTTAGCCTCGGTGAATTTGTGTTACTGGATAAAGCTTTTACTTCAGGGTTTCTATCTGAAATATTTGAGTTACTAAAAAGAAAGGAATGTTCTACCTTTGAATATAATGTTTGGAATAGCCTGGAGTTAGAGGGAATTTTAAAATCCCTAGGATTCATTAGAAGATCTGACGAGCCACCTGTAATATTCAAAGTATTTAAAGACTTTCCAGCTGATAAAATCAACTGGCATATAAGTGGCGGAGACAACGAGTCTTTTTAGAAAGGAGATAAAATAATGTCTAAGGTAATGATAAAAGATTTAGGAAGTTTTATGGAAAAAAAGGTAAAGGTGAGTGGTTGGCTTTATAACAGAACCTCCAAAGGTAAGCTTATTTTCCTTTTGATTAGAGATGGTTCAGCCTTAGTTCAAGCGATAGTTTCCAGACAAACATTATCTGAAGAACAGTTCAATTTAGCTGATAAGCTAACTCAGGAAAGTTCGCTGGAAATTATGGGAGTGGTCAGAGAAGATAATAGAGCCGTTGGTGGTTATGAAATTGAAGTGGAATCTCTTAAAGTATTCCAAATTTGTGACTCCTACCCCATTTCACCAAAAGAGCACGGGGTTGAATTTTTAACGTTTCACCAACATTTATGGATAAGGTCACAGCATATTTCTTCAATACTAAAAATCCGAGCGGAAATTATATCTGCTGCCCGAAACTTTCTCAATTCACAGGGTTTTTATCAGGTTGATACCCCCATCCTTACCCCTTCTGCTTGTGAAGGCACCTCAACTTTGTTTAAAATAGATTATTTTGGTGAGCCTGCTTACTTGGCACAGAGCGGACAGTTATATAACGAAGCTAACTGTATGGCACTCGGAAAAGTATATACTTTTGGCCCCACTTTCAGGGCGGAAAAGTCACGCACCAAGAGGCATTTAATGGAATTTTGGATGTTAGAACCTGAGATGGCTTTCGTAGAACAGGAAGAGAATATGAGTATACAGGAAGAGCTAATTTGTTTCATTGTATCTTCGGTTTTAAAGAAATGCTCTAATGAACTTACTACTCTTAAAAGAGATGTTTCTTTCCTTAAGAAAGTACAACCCCCTTTCCCCCGCTTAACCTATTCTCGGGCTGTGGAACTATTAAGAGAAAAGGGGTTTGATATTAAATGGGGAGATGATTTTGGAGCTCCACAGGAGACCGCTATTTCCAGCCTACATGAGAAACCTGTTTTTATTACTCATTATCCTGCAACCATCAAGGCTTTTTACATGCAGCCTGATATTGATAACCCGGAGTTAGTTCTTTGCGCTGATTTGATTGCTTCTGAAGGTTACGGGGAGATTATAGGCGGCTCTCAAAGAATACATGATTATAATTTACTAAAGAAAAAAATTAATGAGCATAATTTACCCGAAGAAGCCTACCAGTGGTATCTTGACCTTAGAAAATATGGTTCTGTTCCACATTCTGGTTTTGGGTTAGGGTTAGAAAGAACTGTCAGCTGGATCTGCGGTCTTTCTCATATTCGTGAAACTATCGCTTTCCCAAGGATGTTAGACAAGATTTATCCTTGATAATTTCCTCTTCGTGCTTTATAATTAATAGCTATACTGGGGAGTGGCCAAGCGGTAAGGCAGTGGACTTTGGATCCACTATTCGGGGGTTCGAATCCTCCCTCCCCAGCCAGGTAGTTATGAAATTAACTAAATAATCCACAAACATTCTCTGCTCCTTCTGAAAAAAAGCGAGGTTAATAAATGAGTATCAATTATGAAAAAGCACATGGCCTATTTGATGGACTCATGGTTAATATATGCCATTCCTGTGGGGGTATTTGCGAGCAAAACCAACTGGGCTGTACTGTTACCCGAAGAGGATGACTATATCGCTTTAAAAGTTGGGGTACAAAAAGAAGATTTTTTAAAAAAATATTGCACCACCGTGGATTTTGGAGAGTACAAAATTATTGTATTAAAAATTGGGGTCTGTCCCTTTTTGAATAACCAATTTAGATGCGACCTGGAACAGCTTAATTGTAAGGTTTGGTAATGGTAAACTGAATTCCTGTGGTAATGGTAAACAGAATTCCCCT
>QLTX01000167.1 GCA_018725175.1 Candidatus Psychracetigena formicireducens | reverse complement strand
ATGGTAGTACCTCCTTATTCTTACTAACAGTATAAACTGTCGGTTGTTCTAAGGTGCTTTCATATAAATCAAAGACAATGGTCAAAATATGAGACTGCTTCGGGATTCCATCCCTCGCCAGAACAAGGATGGTTTGGTAACAGGCGAAGAGTTAGCAGGTTAATCCCAGAAAGACCAAAAATACGGGATATGTTTATTACCATATTATTTTATATATGCTAAAATATTGAAAAGTGAGGTGAACTAAAATGGCAAATAATGATGCCAAATTATTGTTAGAATTAGCCCAGATGCGAATGTGGGATAAGGTAGATGATGCCTTCACCTGGATGTACACTCAGTTTCATATTGACGAATATCCTCAATTCAAAGACAGGTATCCGCGAGGCTCAACAGAAAGAAGAAAATTCACTACGGTCTGCAATTTCTTTGAGCTGGCTGGAGTTTTTGTGCTCAGGGGTTATTTAAGTGAAGATCTCTTTTTTGACATGGGCTTTGGATTGGACGTAATGTGGAATAAAGTTAAAGGCATAATGCCCGGTTTCCGTAATGACACCAGCCAACGCATGTATGAAAACTTTGAGCTTCTCTATATAAAACACGAAGAGTGGTTGAAGAAGAACCCGCCTAAACTAAGTAAATAACCAGTTTCACAACTTACGCTATAATTTGTAACACTGTAATCAATTAGCCCCTTCTATTAATACAAGGGGCTGTCATTTTTTTTCCCACCATAAAAATGACTGGGGTCAACTGCCACATTTCTGATTCTCATCTCAAAATGAAGGTGTGGAGCGGTGGTTATTCCTGTATCGCCTGCTTTTCCAATAAATTGACCCTTTTTTACCCTATCACTCCTATTCACCAATATCTCATCCAGATGATAATAAAGAGACATAACTCCCATGCCATGGTCAATTATGACGGTCCCCCCTCGTGCCCTGAGGAATTCCGAAAGCACGACAAAACCGCTATTAGCCGCTTTAATACCTGTTCCTTTCTTTGCCCTATAATCTATACCATTATGTCGGCCAATTAACAACCCCTGATTATATATTCTCTTAACTCCAAAAGGTGAGGTTACCACTGAATCAACCGGTGGAATAAAATCTCCCTCCCAGTAGATTCCTTTAATCATTTTAAATAATACTTCTTCCACAATTTTCCTTTCTGCCCGCAATAGCTCTAGGTCCAAAAGTGGGGTTTTCCCTTCAGCAATGGTTAGGAATTCCGTAGAAAATTTTCTGTCCTTTAACTGATATGTTAGCAATTTGCTGGTTTTATTTCCTGCTTCGTCCACTGCCTTAATGGATATTTCTTTGAATGGCAACTCCTGGTTTAAAGGGATGCCATATATAAAGAAGAAAGATAGTATATTAGACTCAGAGTTTTGAAACTCAGAAGGTTTTGTCTCCAATAAAACCAGGTTTTCCCCGGCAATTTTTGCTTCAATTAAAGCCTTTTCCTTTAAATTAATCCGACCTTTAAGAAAGCCTCCCGGTTCTAAAATTTCCTTCTCCAGTATAATTTCCACTAATGGCGGTGTGTTATCTATAATAAACTCAACCGTATCAAAAGCCTTATTTTTCCTGATAGTAGAATCCATCACTTCAACCATTAAGACATAATCTCCATCAGGGAATCTGTTAGTGTCAATTAACAGTGGGAAAATAGCTTCCACCTTTTGCTTATTCAAATAAACATTTATACTCAAGGGGTCGCTTTTATCAAATACCTGAAGGTCTATGGTTATAACGCCTCTGATTTTATTCTCCATAGGGGGAATGATAATAAGCGGGACATTTTTATCAAAAAAGAAATTTACTACCCTATTAAATATCGGGGTGAATTGGATAACCATCACCAGACTGAGCAGCAAGAGAAACCGTATTATCATTTTAGGCAATTTTTTCATCAGGTTTCTTCTGCCTTAAGATGGAGTACCAGCTTATTTAAGAGAAAACAGAAGTTTTAAGTATTCTATGGGGTCCCTCGGATGCTCCAAAACCTTAGCATACCAGGCGTCATCCGGAAATACAATCAAGTTATAATCAGGAAAGGTTAGTGAAACAGGCTTTTCGGAATTAATCTGCCCCACAACTTCACCTTTTCTATAGACATCGGGAATGCCCATAGTAAAGTCATGGGCCATAAAATAAAGCTTCCTTGAGCTATTCTCATCTTTTAAGACGAAAAGTTCTAACTTCACACCTCCCACTTCTGAGCTTCCCGAGTTCAGGGTTCCCGACTCAAAAGGCATAAAAATCTTAGCTCCCAGGGGCAGAGAAAACATAATGTCCGGATAGGATTTACCATCAGGGGTATCAGAACCAGTTATGCCCTGGCGGGAATTTTCCTGAGAAATGATTAGGGCAACCCCTGGTTTTTCCTCGTTAAGTCCAGAATTGACCGGGGGCCTATCATCTCCCTTTATAAATTTTCCTAATAAAAACGCAGTTACGGTTCCCACAATCACAAACAGACATATCAAAATAATAATTGCTGACTTTTTCAACTTATAAAAACCTCACTATGGTTAGGTTAAGTTAAATTTATTATACCAGACTATGCCAGTAGCTTAATCAATTATAAACTGTCATACTGAAGTTAACTCAGCATCTTAGGTCTTCCTGAACCCCTGTCCTGGAGTTGATCCAAAATTGATTCAGAATCTCCCATCCTTTGTCATCGCGAGACTTCTGAAAGAAGTCGTGGCGATCCCATGTTTTCCCCTTCTCTCTTTGTC
>QLTX01000166.1 GCA_018725175.1 Candidatus Psychracetigena formicireducens | reverse complement strand
AAGGGGAGGGTGATAACTCATTTCCCCCTCACCCTGCCCTCTCCCTCTGTCTGGGAGAGGGGTAAAAAATAAAAGATGAGACTGCTTCGGCTCCCGAAGGAGCCTCGCAGAAACAAGCAAGGCTTCATCGCGAGAAATTGGGATCAACTCTATTTATTTAATTCTTATTTTATAAAAGAAATACCCTTGCTTTACTTACTTTCCTCTTAACAGACGCCTAGAATTAAGTATCACCGCAAAAGAAGCAATATTATGAACTATAGCTCCCCCGAGGGGATTTAAGTATCCCAGGGAAGCCAGAAGGAAAGCTATTAAGTTATAAGCAATTGCGAAAAAGAAAAGGTTCTGTCTAATAATAGCTTTAGTGTCACGGGCTAACTTAAAAAATACCGGCAGTTTAGCTAGGTCGTCTTTTAACAATACCACCGAGGCAGCCTCCAGAGTTAGATGAGAACCTGAGCCACCCATAGCAATACCTACATCAGCACTTGCCAGAAGAGGAGCATCATTTATTCCATCACCCACCGCAGCAATAGTCAGTCCTTCACTTCTTAATTCCAGCAGAGTGTTGACCTTATCTTCAGGCAGAAGCTTGGCTCTAAACTCACCGATTCCTGTCTCCGTAGCCACTTTATAAGCACTTTCGTAATTATCACCGGTTAGCAATATTACCCTGGAAACTATCTTTTTTAGAGATGCCAGGCTGACAAGAGTTTCATCTCTAATCACATCTTCTAAAGATATAATTCCCCGGATATCCTGGTCTTCTGCTACAAAGAAAGTGGTTCTGCCAATCTCTTCTTCTTTAGTTGATATTTCCCTGGCTTCCTGAGAGAATTTGAACTCTCCGTCTCTGAGAAAGCCCGTGTTGCCCACAGTTATATTAGAGCCATTATAGTTGACCACAAGGCCCTTACCGGGAACCACTCGTATGTCCTGGGGGTCGGGTATTACCAAAAACTGTTTCTTAGCTTCTCTTACTATTGCCTGTCCTATGGGATGTTCGGAGAATTTTTCCGCAATAGCCGCTAAAAGTAATAGATTCTCCCTGTTAAAACCATTTAAAGGTATAACCTTAACCACCTGTGGTTTTCCCAGGGTAAGGGTCCCGCTTTTGTCAAAAAGAATTGTATCCACCTCGGCTGCTTTATTCAGAAATACCCCACCTCGGATCAAAATCCCCTGCTTGACGGCTTTACCCAGAGCTGCAGTAAGAGCAGTTGGAATAGCTAAAACCAGAGAACGGGGACAGGCAACCACCAAAACAGCTATAGCCCTGTATATATCACCGGTTAAAAGAAATACAACGAGGGTGAAAAACAGGACAATAGGGGTTAACCAAGAGGCATACCTATCAGCCAATCTCATCACAGGAGTTTTTTCTTTTAAGGCTTCTTCGGTAAGCGTAACCATTCTACCCAGAGCACTCTGTTTACCTATTTTTAGAGTTTTTATTTCCAGAGCTCCTTCCATATTAAGAGCTCCTGCATATACAAAATCCCCGGAATTTTTGATAAGGGGTTTGCTTTCACCGGTTAAACTGGCTTCACTTACCGAGGACATCCCGCTTATAATGATTCCATCAACGGGAATCTCTTCACCAAGTTTAACCAGAACTAAATCATTTATTTTTACCTGGCTAATAGGAACCAGTGCAAAATCTCCCTCATGGCGAATACGCGCTTCGTGGGGAATAAGACTGGACAGTTCGCCTATGGCTTTTCGGCTTCTATCCACCACTTTGTCTTCCAGGAATGCACCCATAGTCGTTATGAAAGCTATTTCAGCAGCAATCAGGTATTCACCAAGAAAAAAAGAACCCACAATAGCCAGAGTTATTAATTCATCAGCATTTAATTTTCCTTTAATAACCCCTTTCAGGGTATCTAACACGATACTCTTTCCACAAATAACTGCAGCTATAATAGCCAGAATATCCCCGACTAACTCCAGGGAGGGGAACCGATAAAATAGTAGGCTCAGAAAAATTAAGCCCAGGCCTATGGCCATCTCATAAGATTTAGGAATACTTAGCAAAGATAATTTGTGCCTGACTACTATCATATAAATTTCCTTAAAGCTTCTTTTAATTCTGCAATTGCCTTATCTTCCTTACCTTCTTTAAAGGTTTCAGCAACGCAGGTTTCTATGTGCTCTTCCATTATAATCCTGCCTACCTGATTTAATGCAGGCCTGACGGCGGTAATCTGGATTAATGCATTCGGGCACTCCCTTTCCTGAGTGACCATTTCTTTAATGCTTCTGAGGTGGCCCCCAACTCTGGCGAGCCTGTCTAAAATATCTTTGAAAGCTTCTCTAGGTATAAGTTGCCTCTAGTTGGAAATTTTAAACCTTATTCCTGGTGACAGGGTATATTATATCATTATTACGACTTTTCAATCAAAACATGAGATCGCCACGAGCCCTTTAGGCTCTCGCGATGACCTCTTTTTTTGTCTCTGCGAGGCTCCTTCGGGAGCCGCGGCAGTCTCATCTCTTATTTTTTGAAACCCTCTCCTATGAAAGGGGAGAGGGCTGGGTGAGGGGGATAAAGGTTGTCACCCTCCCCTTACTCCCTTCCCTTCCAGGAGTGGAAAGCTGTCTCCCCGTGCTTGACACGGGGGGTCTCCTCTTTTAATGAATTATAACCGGAGATTCTGGATTTAGGCATTCCAGAATGACAAAGAGAGAAGGGGAAAACATGGGATCGCCACGACTTCTTTCAGAAGTCTCGCGATGACAAAGG
>QLTX01000165.1 GCA_018725175.1 Candidatus Psychracetigena formicireducens | reverse complement strand
CTTTAGCAAAAATAGATGCTATTTGTTTTTCGCCTAAATAATCAGTATATGACTTGCCTATTTTAGTAAATTTACCTAAGGTTGTCCCTTTTACTTCAATAATATTTATATTTTTATTCACTTCATTATAAATATCCACATAACATAAATATCTAATACCATTAATTAAACAATCAAACGATTCTTGTTCTAATATTTTATTTGAATATTTTGTTTTACCTTTAAATATTTTTTCTACTAAAAGGCCGGCAATAATTTCTATCTTTGTAAAATATGGAAGCATTACTTTTAATTGCTTGTTATCTATATCGATTAAATCATTACCCTCTTCATCAAACATTAAATTTAATAACTCCTCTATTAAATTATTCTGTTCTTCTTTCTTATAATCCTCTATACTAATATCCGCCTCTAATTGTTCTTTTTTTATTTTATCTAGCACGACATAACTTGGACACCTAATATAATTAATAAATTTTGTTTTAGTAACCGCCATATGATACAGTCGAGTAGACAACTCGACACTCCTTTCCTTTTATATAGTGAAAGGTCTGTCGAGTTACCCCTCACAAAACCGTACGTGCAGATTTCCCGCATACGGCTCTTCATACATTTCTTTGATATTACCATATATTAACACAAATGCGTGGTTTTCTTATATTGAAATTGTTCCATATCATTTCATAGTCTTTATATCTCATACTTCTCTTTTGATGTCTCCTGTTAAGTATTCTATACAAACTCTGTTTAACATACTTGTAGAAGTTTAGAATATCCTTAAAATTACCACTAACTCCATAGTAATTATAATGACCTATCAATTTTCTATTTAATGTAGCCATTATATCAATTATTGGATTATGCATTTGTTCTCTAAGCCATTTCATTGCAATTTCCTTCTTGGCTTTCAACTTCTTCTTACTTGTCTTATGTTTTACTGTGTATTTACCAGTTTTGGTTTTACTATTTATATGAGTAAACCCTAGAAAATCAAAAGTATCTTTAGTGCCTTTAAATCTTCCAAACGGTATTATTCTTGTTTTATCTTCTGCTATTTCTAGTTTAAATTTCTTCAATCTATCAATAAGCATTCGACAGACTAATTTCGCTTCATCTTCATATTGAAACATTATAACAAAGTCATCAGCATATCTGACTAAATATGCTTCTCCTTTTAATTTGGGTTTTATACCTTTTAAAAACCATTCATCCAGTACATAATGTAGGTATACATTGGCTAATGCTGGTGATATCAATCCACCTTGTGGGGTTCCTTTATCACTTTCATAAAACTTCATATCTTCCATTATTCCACTCTTAAGAAATCTCACTATGTATCTTAGAAAATTATTATCACCAATATCATTCTCTAGGAATTTGCTTAACCATTCATGCTCAACATTATCAAAGAAACCTTTGATATCAGCATCAAGTATGTAATTTACTTTCTTAGTCATAATTACTTGGTTGATTTCTCTTATTGCCATATGACAATTTTTGTTTGGTCTAAATCCATATGAACATTCAAGAAATCTAGGTTCATATGCTTCGTTAAGTATATATGCCATTACTCCTTGTACAAGTTTATCTTCATATGCAGGTATTCCAAGTGGTCTAAGTTTGCCATCTAACTTTGGTATGTACGTTCTTCTTACTGGCTGTGGTGTATAACCAAAATTTTTCATTCTAGCCATAAGATTATCAATATTGTTTTCTAAATTCATACCATACTCTTCTTTGGTTACCTTATCAATACCACTTGCTTTGTTTGCACTTTGTCTTACATGTTCCTTTATTAATGCTTCTTTATTAACATAATTGATAAGTGTTTGAAGTTGCTTATGTTTAGATGATAATGTTCTTATATCTTTTCGTTCATTTGCCATTACTTCAATACCTCCAGTGTATCTAATGTTTTACTTAAAGAAACGCTTATGTATGTTAGTCCCTTCACTCCACATATTTTCATATACTTCATCATTACTACGAACTAATCCGACTTCTTATAAATTATTTGATATCCTTAGTTCACAATACCTTGTTCTATCATATTCCTTTTACTCTAGGCTCACTGCCATCCAGTTTGGAAAATCTATAAGACCTCTCAGGTATGCATAGTATACCTTGTATACTCGCCAAGCCCCATGACCCCGACGGAACCTTTATTATCTCGCCTTGATGATAATATTGTGTTGTCTACGGTGTTGAGGAACACATCGACTTCCGTATTTATATTACTGACGGGGCTACTTGCTTCACGCTTTCGCATTTTGGCTCTTATACTTTCTTACCTACGCTTAAACCTAACGTCACCGTTTCGGCTTCAAGACTAGATACTGGCTCGTGGCTAGCGATTACCAGATTTGGCGTTTCACCAAATTATATACTATGCACCGAACTGACGCACCCTCAAATTATATTATATTCTATAACTGCATACTTCAAATGACTATTTTTAACCGAAAAAACGACTAATTTCTATTTCAGCATTTTCGATTGAATCTGACCCGTGAATAATATTTTCACTAGTGCTAAAGGCATAATCACCTCTAATAGTACCAGGCAATGCTTCAAACCACTTTGTAGGCCCAATCAAACGACGCATAGCAGCAACCACATCATCTCCCTCAACAACCATTCCAACTACCGGTCCTGCTGTCATAGATGATACAATATTCATAAAAAATGGCTTATCAATCAAATGACTATAATGAACTTTCAAGATTTCTTCATTTAACATCATCATTTT
>QLTX01000164.1 GCA_018725175.1 Candidatus Psychracetigena formicireducens | reverse complement strand
AGGTGCTTCTCTCTCCACTCCTGAAAGGGAGGGGAGTAAGGGGAGGGTGATAGTTTCTTACCCCCCCCTCACCCTGCCCTCTCCCCTTTCATAGGAGAGGGTTTCAAAATATAAAACATGAGACTGCTTGCCCCGCACCCATTTTTTAAAAAAATTCAATATCAAAACGCATAAAAATGGGTGTGGGGTCGCAGTGACAAAAAAAGAAGTCATCGCGAGCCCCGTACCTATTGGAGATTGGTGAATAGGTGTGGGGGCGTGGCGATCTCCTGTTTTCTCTTTTCTTTAATGAAGAAACTTAAAGAGCTGGTGTTTATTTTTTGCTATACTATTATCATTAACCTAAACTAACAATAAACCATAGAAATACATTAAGGAGGCATTTTTTATAATGGAAAAATTATCCAGACAGCTCAACCAGCTGTCATCATCCATCCCCCACCTGGAAAAAGTTCAGGACATGACTGACCACCTTATTGACATAATCCTTAACTATCGCCAAAGTGGGCATCCAGGAGGCTCTCGTTCCAAAACCCCCATTATGGTCAATCTGATGCTTTCAGGCGCCATGACCTACGACCTCCGTAACCCCGAAAAAAGATTTGCTGACCGTTTTATCTTAAGCGCCGGGCACACTGTGCCAGTAGTTTATACCCTTTTATCGGTGTTAAACGAAGCCCTTAGGCTAAAATTTCAAAAGACCGGTAATTCTTTATACAAACCTCACGGTCAAGCACTATTTTATGAAGACTTAATCACCTTCCGCAGGCAACACGGGTTACCCGGTCATGCTGAGATGAGCGGGAAGACCCTCTTCTTAAAATTTAACACCGGCCCCTCCGGGCATGGCAACCCCGCCGCTGCTGGCCAGGCCATAGCTTTAAAATTAGCCGGGCTCTCCGGGGTAAAGGTTTTTGCTTTAGAAGGAGACGCTGCCCTTACTACCGGGGTAACTCATGAAACCAAAAACTCAGCCTGGGCTTTAGGCCTATCTAATTTTTACTGGCTGGTTGACTGGAACAACTTTGGAATTGATGACCATCCTCTCACCGATACCGTCCCCGGTACTCCCGAAGACTGGTTTAAACCCTATGGTTTTAGGGTTTTGGGCACCTGTGAAGGTAACAACTTACTGGAAGTGGGAAAAGTGCTCCTGGAACTTTCCCTGAATGAAGGTTTAGAACACACCGGACCTCATGTTGCCTGGTTTAAGACTCTCAAGGGTCGGGGATACCTCGTTTTTGATAATAAATCTCATGGTTCACCCCATCCACCTAATTCCGATATCTACTGGGAGACCAAGAAGCCCCTTCAGGACAAATATGGCATATTATTTGAGGGTTTTGGAGAGCCTTCTCCAAAAAATCCCCTGGAATTTAAAGCCCAGACCGAAAAAAATATTAAAAAGGTTTTATCACTTTTGCAAGAAGATTCTAAGCTCGCAGATTTTGTAGCAGACACCCTGGTAGAAATAGGCGAAACTGTCCCCACTGAAGTAAAAACCTTTAAGTTAAACAGTCGTAAAAACCCCTTTCAGGACCAGAGGCTCTATGATTATCAGAACTATCCCTCCTCTTTATATGTTCCCCCAGGAACCAAAACCTCCAACCGTATGGCTTTAGGCAAATGGGGTTCTTATATAAATTACCTGGGGGCAAAAGATTACGGCCGGCCATTGTTTATCGTGGCTTCTGCTGATTTAGCTAAATCAACCAACATATTCGGTTTCGCTGATAAATGGGAAGACTTTAGGGGTTTTGGTGAATATCATCCTGAAAAGAATACCGCTGGTTCCTTGCTTCCCCAGGAAATAACCGAGTTTGGTAATGCTGGTATTCTGGGAGGGATGGTCACAGTTAATCTGGCTGAAAATCCTTATGAAGATTTTGACGGTTTCTGGGGTGCCTGCTCTACTTATGGTTCTTTTGCCTATTTAAAATATGGAATTTTTAGAATATTATCCCAATTAGCTCAGGATTGCCCTTTAAAATTGGGTAAGATACTCTGGGTAGTAGGTCACTCCGGTCCAGAAACCGCAGACGACTCCCGCACCCATTTTGGTATTTTTGCTCCGGGGGTTACCCAGCTTTTTCCTAAAGGAAGCATTATAAATCTACATCCCTGGGAGTATAACGAAGTACCGGTAGTTTTAGGTGCTGCTCTGGCTCTTAATGTGCCCATAATTGCCCTTCACCTCACCCGCCCATCCATTACCATTCCTGATAGAACTGCCCTTAAAATTGCCCCCTACTGGGAAGCAGCCAGAGGTGCATATTTAATCAGGGATTTTGAACCCAACCAACCAAAAATGGGAACTATTATTGTAAGAGGCTCTTCCAGTACCGATAATCTTATCAAGGTACTCCCTGAAATCAACCAGCGTGGTTACAATATAAAAATAATTGTCGCTATTAGCCGGGAACTTTTTGATTTACAAAATGAAGAATACCGTAATAAAATACTGCCACTTACCGACTGGACTAACTCTATAGTAATTACCAACGAAGCTTTATGCACCATGCAGCCCTGGATTTACAGCAAAGAATGTGAGAATTATTCCCTGTCTTCCGACTGGGACAACCGCTGGCGCACTGGTGGGACCGTGGACGAAGTTCTGGACGAGGCACACCTTACACCTGAATGGCTACTTAAAGGGATTGAAAAGTTTGTAAATAAATAGTTCTTGGGGAACTGTCCCTTTGATGTTTTTGTCACTCTGGACACTGATCCAGAGTCTCGTTTTTAACTCCTTAAAAGCGGAGACCCCGTGTCAAGCACGGGGTGACAGCTTTCCCCTCCTGGAAGGTGCTTCTCTCTCCACTCCT
>QLTX01000163.1 GCA_018725175.1 Candidatus Psychracetigena formicireducens | reverse complement strand
CCTGAGAAGAACCCCATATAACGCAAATATGAATGATTTTTAGGGCATTCTAGAGACGTTATCTAACAGATAATATGCTTCCCCTTGGGTTTAAGGAAAAACAGGGTTAAATAATATCATACAACGAATCGTTATATAACACTTTAAGAACATTGGAATAGGAAGATTCTTAATAATAAGCTTAAACATTTGGTCTACTCCAAGTAAGAGCAAATTTTTTATGGGAACAGGGAAAGGTTCTGTTACGATAACATATAAATGTCTCATAAACAAGTAATATTACTCTTTTGACGGTGGTAATTTTTTACTTGACAAAGAAATGGGGGTGTGGTAAAAGTAGTTTCATTTGATGTAACCTTCGGGTTTTAATTTTTAATAAAAGAAGGATAGGGCGTTATGCTTGTCCTTATAAAAAAAAGAGATTTTATGAAAAAAAGTTTTATTTTATTAACAACATCTTTTATTGTTATTTCGGCATGTTCAACAGGCAAGTTTTATTATATCGAAATAAATTATGAAAACAGCGTATATCGCGGGACATTTTTTCAATAAGGGTAATATATAAGTGAAATGCTAGGGTAAGGATCGGGAGAAACTTTATTGACATTGATAAGGCGCCGCCAAAACGTTGCCCTTGAAGAAAGGAGGTGGGGGATATGCGTTTTAAACTCTTAGTCACGATGTTGCTGGTTGTTGTACTCACCAGTGCTTGCGATAGAGAAGAGATTCGTGAAGTAGGGTTGCCCGACGAACGGTTGCCAGCCGAGAAAACCGAGGCCGAGGAAATTCACTGGGTCTTTAATCTCGCCGAGGGTTTGAAGTCGGCCCGGCAAGCCAACAAGCCTTTGTTAGTATACTTCCATGCTGATTGGTGTAGTTGGTGCAAAAAGATGGTTAGTGATACATACAGCGCGGAAGAAGTGATCAGACTTTCCCGCAATTTTATCTGTATAAAAGTAGATACCGATAAAGAACCGCAGGTTGCGAGGGAGTATAAGGTCGCGGGACTACCTACGATTATTTTTCTTAACCCCGAGGGCGAAGTCATTAAAATAGTAACGGGTTTTAGAAACAGCGCCGACTTTGCTGCTATAATGAAGGAGGAGATAAAAGATGCAGGAGCTAAATAACCAGAATTTTAATAAAGAGGTATTAGAGAGCGGTCAACCAGCGGCTGTGTTCTTGAAGGGGCAGTGGTGTTCACATTGTAAGAAAATGGAGCCGGTCTTTAAGGAAGTATCAGAAGAGTATAGCCAAAGAGTTAAATTCTTTTCCTTAGAGGTAAGCGAGAATCAGGAGCTGGCCATCAGGTATAATGTACTGAGTGTTCCTACCACTTTGCTCTTTAAGGACGGGCAGTTAATCAATAGCCTGGCAGGCGATGTATCCAGGGAAAAGCTGACCGAAAAAGTAGCGGAAATGGCTATTAGGAAGGAGTAGAGGGTAGTGGAAAATTTTCTGCAGGGCCTAGAGAGTTATCTTGTGGGAGCGCCGCTATTTGCCTACATAGCTGTCTTCGTCGGCGGAGTCCTCACCTCCCTTACTCCCTGTGTGTATCCGGTAATTCCTATTATGGTTGGTTACATTGGGAGTAGGGGCGAAAAATCCAAATGGAGAGCTTTCCTTCTCTCCCTATTTTATGTAATAGGGATGGCTATTACCTATGCCGCCCTCGGAGCCTTCGCAGCCTTAAGTGGACGGCTATTCGGGGAGATTCAGTCCAGCCCCCTGGTCAACCTCATCGTGGCTAACATAATTATCCTTTTGGGTCTTTCCCTCTTAGGCGTCTTCCCCTTACCCCTGCCCTCCTTCCTGAAAAGATCCGGGGCTAAGAAAGGGAAAGGGCTCATAGGCGCTTTTAGCATAGGATTAGCTTCCGGATGTGTGGCCGCCCCCTGCACAGCCGCGGTTATGGGTGCACTTCTTGCTTATGTAGCTACCCGACGGAACCTAATCTTTGGGGCTACCCTGCTATGGACTTTCTCCATGGGAATGGGAATGCTTCTTATTCTCATTGGAACCTTCACCGGCATACTGGCCGCCCTACCTAAATCTGGACCCTGGATGGAGCGAATTCAGCAGGGGTTCGGCTACTTTATGCTGGGCTTGGGACAGTACTTTTTGATTCAGGCCGGGAAACTATGGCTTTAAGGGGTAATATCTTTAAGGACGAGTTCTTAGCCGGCCGGTTTTTTTAGTGAACATATCAATGTGAAAAGAGTTTATGGTGAATAAAAAATAAACATAGGGCTTCACAAAATTCGTTTGAGCCCTAGAGCCCTAAGCTAATTTTGTGAAGGGCTGAAAAAATAAACAGGAGAGGAGGCGAAGATAAATGAAACAGTTTTTAATAGGAGCTTTGATGGCAGGACTTCTGGGCACAGGTTTGAGCATCTTGAGCCCCATGCCAGCAGAAGCCGGCGGATGTCCTGCTTGTCCCACTTGTCCTTCAACGAAGACAATAGAAGATGGGCATATCAGGGGTGAGATGGTCTGTCCCAGCTGCGTCTTAAAGAAAGAGCAGGGAGCAAAGGCTCAGTGCTCTATCTACGGATGCCCCCTAGCACTTAGACTGGACGATGGCCAGATTTTGACCTTCCTGGAAAATGATCAGTCCACGGAGCTGGTCCGCAACAAGGCCAAATATAGTGGCAAGAGAGTAGAAATTAAGGGAAGAACATTCCCCAACACCCAGATTATAGAGGTAGAAAGTTTCAAGGTTATACCCTAAGTAAGCGGACTAAAAATGGCGCCCGGGCCTCTCTTGCTTTGCATAAGTTAATGCCCGAGGCACCGCTTTCTCCCTTTGGCAAGGCATTCGGCCCTGATACAGGAAAGAAATAGACCCAT
>QLTX01000162.1 GCA_018725175.1 Candidatus Psychracetigena formicireducens | reverse complement strand
CAACGAGGTGATTACTATTAAAGGGCTATTTGTCCTAGATTCCTAACGCGGTTTTGGGGATATATAAGTGAAGAATCCACTTTTAAAATAATTCTTACAGGAGATATTTATGAAGAAAAAAGTACTGATTGACTGCGACCCTGGCCATGATGACATGATAGCTATTATGTTAGCCTGCTGTTCAAAAGATATTGAAGTTTTGGGCATTACAACTGTAGCTGGAAACCAAACCGGTGATAAAACCTACCTGAATGCTCATAAAGTTTTAAAAATGATAAGTAGAGAAGACCTAAAAATTGCCCGGGGATATGACTTTCCTTTATTCAGGAAGTTAGTTACTGCTCCTGAAATACACGGTGTTTCTGGGTTAGATGGAGCTGCTCTTCCTGAAATAAGTATAAAGACAAAACCTGAACATGCTGTAGATTTTATCATTTCAACTATAATGAGTTCTAAAGAGAAAGTCTGGTTAATCCCTACAGGGCCTCTAACCAATGTTGCTTCCTCTTTACTAAAAGAACCGAAAATCAAAGAAAAGATTGAAAAAATCGTATTGATGGGTGGAGCAGTTTTTGATTCTAACATCACCCCCAGCGCAGAATTCAATATTTTTGTAGACCCCGAAGCAGCCAGGATACTGTTTGAGTCAGGATTACCCATTACTATGGTTGGTCTGGATGTAACTAATAAAGCCCTATTTACTTTTGAGGATATAGATTTATTAGACTCTTTTGGGGGGAAGGTGTCTAAAGTAGTTGCCCCATTATTAAGGTTTTTTGCCAGAACAAATCTGGAAATTTTTAGTTTTCCAGGAGCTCCCTTACATGATGCCTTAGCCGTAGCTTATGTTATTGACCCTACAGTTTTAACTACTAAATACTGGAATGTTAAAATTGAAACTAAAGGAGAATTTACCAGTGGGAGGACTGTAGTTGATGTTTATAATATTACCGGCGATAAACCTAATGCCGAGGTAGCTATGGAGGTTGATTTATCTAAATTTAAGAATATGATTTTTACTATGATAAAACGATACGATGAGCTAGCCTGTAGCCATATATTGTAAAGGAGGATAAATTGATTATTAAGGGAACCACCATCTTAAATTACCATAACCTGACTGTTGAAGAAAATAGAGACCTTCTTATTGAAGATGAAAAAATCAAAAACATTGGAAATAACCTGCAAGAGAAGGGGGAGATTATTGATGGAAGAAATTTTTACTGCGTCCCGGGATTAGTAAACACCCATTCCCATGTTGCTATGACCTTGCTTCGGGGTGCTGCAGAGGATGTCAATATAGATGAATGGTTTAATCAATATATATGGATTTATGAAAAAAATCTCACTCCTGACGATGTGTATTTTGGTTCCTTATTAGGAGCTGCTGAAATGCTTCAGTCAGGAGTCACTATGGTAGCTGACCATTATTTCTATATGGATAGAGCCTTTGATGCCTATAAAGAGATTGGTATCAGGGCTAACCTGGGGTGGGCAGTTTTTGGTTTCGGAGAAGATAGCCAGGAAAAGTTCAAACGAGCTTTAGAATTTACCAATAAGTATCTGGGCAAGGAGAAGAGGATTGATATTTCCCTGGCACCACACTCTCCCTATCTTTGTCCCGATGAGTTCCTGCAAAAAAATGTAGAAGTATCAAAAACGCTTGGTATTCCTTTACATATCCATGTCTCCGAGGAACACAACCAATTAGAAAGAAGCTTGAAAATAAGAGGTATTACCCCAATTGAAGTATTGGATAAAACAGGAGTACTGCAGAAAGGAACTATCTTAGCCCACGCTTACTATGCTACAGACACTGATTTTGATTTGATTAAAACCTCTGGTAGTGGAGTCGCTCACTGTCCTAAAACTTATATGAAATTTGGAGATAATAAAAATTTTCTTCCCAGGGCTCTGCGAAAAGAAATTAATCTTGGTTTAGGATGTGATGGTCCTTGCTCTAACAACACCATAAATATATACGAAGCAGCAAGAGATGCAGCGTTACTTGCTAAATTATCTGAAAGAAATGCCAGTAATGCTAAAATCTCCGAACTCTTACCTTTACTTTCAGGTGGAGGGGCGAAGGTTCTGGGCCTTACAAATTATGGAGAAATTCGGGAGGGCAATATTGCAGACCTAGTGCTAATTAAAAAGAATACCCCAAATATGGTGCCGGTGAACAACATTTTTGCCAATATACTATACTCTCTGGATCGGGCAGATGTAGATACCGTAATCGTGGATGGCCGCAAAGTGGTAGAAGGTGGAAAAATAATAAGTATAGATATGGAAGAAGTTATTCGGGAAATAAATACCCGTTCTGCAAGAATGACCATTCGTGATAGCAACTTGCCTATGCAAAATTATTAGTTATCATCTACATTTATTTAATATCTCCTTATCTGATTATTTATCAGCATGAAAGGTATTGACAAACTATCATTATTAGGTTAGTATTATCTATGTTTAAACCAGTTTTCAGGTTTAAACGATAAGTAATTTTGGAGGCTTTTTTTATGGCAACTGGTAAAGTAAAATGGTTTAATGCACAAAAAGGTTACGGTTTTATTGAAAAGGATGGAGGAGGGGATGTTTTCGTCCATTTTTCCGCCATTAACGAATCCGGATTCAAATCCCTCGAAGCAGGTGATTCTGTAGAATTCGAGATTTCTCAGGGAGATAAAGGGCCACAGGCGACTAAAGTTAAAAAGATTTAAATCTTAACTGGAAGTGTAAGAATCAAAAAAAGACCCTCAGGTGAGGGTCTTTTTTATTTACGATACAAAACAATCAATAATTCCCGACTTTGACAGTTGATTTTTAAGGTCACTGATTTTATGCTGGTTTTCAAG
>QLTX01000161.1 GCA_018725175.1 Candidatus Psychracetigena formicireducens | reverse complement strand
TTATATTTTGAGGCAACGACTTCACACCAAAATATTTATGGCGAATCATAAACCTATCTGTGATTGCCCGAAAAGACTTACTCGTACCACCCACGCGAAAGGTAGCGATCAAAGAGGGACAGAGGTGAAATTTCACCCCTTTAAAGTAAAGATTGTAAACAAAATCCACATCGGCTTCAAGTTTATATTTCAAATCATATCTGAATTTTTGGTATATTTCTTGTTTAACAAACATGCCTGGATGAACAATTTCCTGATGAAGGGTTCCCAATCTGGCTGTCCTTCTTCGCCACTGAAGCCGGTTCCTGGGGTCATCCCAGAGAAAAAGCACCTCACCGCAAAAAACACCGGCATCTTTGTCCTGCAAAAACTCCCGGATAATCAACTCCACCGCCTCTGGTTGATAGAAATCGTCGCTGTTAATAATACCAACCAGTTTGCCCCCGGACATAGAAATTCCTTTATTCATGGCATCGTAAAGACCCCTGTCAGGCTCGCTAATCCACCGGGTAATGTGGTCTTCGTATCTCTTGATTATTCCCAGGGTTCCATCCGTGGAACCTCCGTCAACAATGATGTATTCAATGTTCTGATAGGTCTGGCTGATAACGCTCTTTATCGTCTTTTCCAGATGTTCCTGACTGTTAAGACAGACAGTTATAATGCTGACCAGAGGCATAACCTGAACGGTATTGGCGGTATTCATTATTTTTGAAAAATATTTTTTCTGTTATTCATTCTTATTCAAAGCCGGCGGGGATATTTTGATGGTGCGAAGTCTCAGGTATGTTTGATAAAATATCCGGCCAAAAAAGTTTCTAAAGAAAGTAAAGAGCAATAAAATCTTTATCTTCTCAGGCAGGGTGAGACTGGCTTTTTTTTCCCAGGTCTGGTCGAAAAATTTTTTTGCTTTTTCCCGGTCACCTTGTGCAATCTTCATTTTGCAGAGGATTCCGTAAGCATAAGAGCCAGGGTTATCCAAATAAGGTTTTAGGTCCACCGGCAAATCCTCAGTTACCTTGCGAAAACTTCTGGCAAACCACTCGGCATACCGGCCTGAACCAAGCCAGAGGTCTTCGTTGAAATTTGCGGTAATAGAAGTCGGATGCCGGCGCCAATAACCCATAACTTTCGGGACGAAGACAAACTTACCCCAAAGAGAAATTTCCATAAAAGTGGGATAATCCACCAGAAAAAGAAAGGGGTCCTGTTTGAATCCGCCGATCTTCTCCAATATTTTCCGGCGCACCATTACCGACTGGGGAAAAAGAAAATATCTTCCGGTGAGAAAGACTTTTAAAGAGCTACCCATGGGGTCATTCTTCAAGATTGCACGAGAATAAAGTTGTTTTGGGTATTTCCAAATTGTAATGTGACCTTCTTTGTCAAGACCGATAAAACCATGAGATAACACAGCGGAGTCAGGAAACGTATCCATCTGCACCTGCAACCTGTAGTTCGGCCAGTAGTCATCACCCTCAAGAACCGTTATAAAATCTCCTTTGCAAATTGCCAGACATTCATTATGTGTCAGAGACAATTTTTCTTTCCCGTAATTTTTCTTATGCCTGATATATTTTATACGCCTATCTCCAAGGTACCGGCTAACTATATCATGTGTTCCATCTGTTGACGCATCATCAACAATTATTATCTCCCAATTCGGAAAAGTCTGGGCTAAAACACTTTCAATGCATTGCTCAATAAACCTCTCATGGTTATAAGTCGGCGTTATAATTGAAACCAGAGGCTCCCTTTTCATGTATGCTTACCCCCCCTCCTTGTCATTATAGCCAGGATAGTGATACCTTTTGAAACGATTCCAGGCACTTTATCGTTTCCTTCCAACTGTTTTAGTTGAGGATAATTACAGAGACTTTTGGGCTCATTTTTTTATGAACTAATACAAACGCATTAAATTACTTTACATAAAATCTCCCTTAACTCCTCTTTCGGGCACCCTCTTGGTGAGAGTGGAATGTGAGGGATCTCCCCCTTTGAAAAAGGGGGATGAATGGGGAAAGGGAAAAGAGGACAGGCTACTTTTCATGCCTCGGAATGCTGTCCCCATGCATTTTAACTTTGTCTTTGAGGAGTCAGTTTTTACCTGCCCATTTACGGTTTCCATTCTTTACATTAAAAGTAGTCTGTCCCCTTTTTGTTTCCTGTCTTAATCAGTTTTAGTTTGTATAGTAATAATACAGGATACCGAAGCCACCAATGTAACCAAACAGCTCCTAACGATGTTGGCTGCCTCTCCTCAACCTTATTCAATCACTGCTTTTCAGCTTTTTCCAGAAATATTTCAATCCTGATTTTCTATATAGATATCCAGGAAACCTTAATTTTACCAGAAGGTAAATTACTAATTTTACCATTCTTTGCAAAACTAAGGGCTGAGAGGTAGACCAAGTTTCGCCAGTGGCATAAATCTGCTTAACCCGGTCTTTATGTTTTTTTAATAGCTTTTTCAGGGTTTGATAATATCCCTTAGGGTATGGACCCAAGGATAAAATAACTTGGAACAGGTCTTCAGTTAGAGCCCCTGTAGACCTGTGATATATAAACATAGGGATGGCGTAGGCATCAAAACCCAATTTTCTGGCACTTAGACAGTAGTCCACGGCATACAGGTGCCAGTCAGCGCATACCTCTTCATCAAATGCAAGCACATTGAATACTGACCTAGGAACTATTACCAGACACTCATCAAGCGTCTGTACTTTTTCTGGGTATTGAAAGGAGTTGATTGGTGTAGCAAGCGACCGTGGTGGAACACCATGGCTAATAATAGTTTTGTATCGGCTTCCAACCGGGTGCTCCTCTTTGCTCACACCAGATACACCGGCGATTCCCAGATTAGGTATAGAATCCAACATTTTTTCCACATC
>QLTX01000160.1 GCA_018725175.1 Candidatus Psychracetigena formicireducens | reverse complement strand
TTTGAAAGATTTATCTGTTGTATGGATTTTTCGGCATCTAAAAGTTGATTTTCTGCAGTTTTTAGCCACTCCCTTACTATACCAGGCGTCTCTAAAAATCTGAGCAGGTGCCCTGAAGCTGCAGAGTCCATGATAAAGAAGTCATAATCAGAAGTCTTCATAAGTTCAATAATCTTTTTCAGTGCCATAAGTTCTTCCAGCCCGGGTGGAGAGAGGGTGAAAAGCTCTTCCATTACTTCCTTATCAAATTTTATGTCTACCCCTGATGAGACAAATTTATCAAATGCTTCATCTATATCTCCTCTATATTCCTCTTTAAGGTCGTCAAGCATTTGGCTTGCATCTAATTCTAAGGCATACAGATTGCCTGTGCCATCCTGCACCTGGCGGGGTTTATCACCTATTTGTTGATCGAAACTGTCAAACAGGGCGTGTACCGGATCAGTTGAAAAAATGAGAACTTTTTTCTCCTTATTATGTCGGGCTAACTGCAAGGCAGCAGCAGAAGCTATTGAGGTCTTCCCTACACCACCCTTTCCACCAAAGATAATAAGTTTAAGATTTTTCTCTAAGAGGTCATCCAACCCACCTTTTGTAGTTGTAGGGGCAATCCTTGCAGTTGCCCGATCAAATAGGGCAGGGGCAAGCCCTGCCCCTACACCGTCTTTTCCAAAAAGAATTTCTCCATACAAAGTTAAATCTTCTATCCCCCGAATTTCCCTGGAAAATAAAGGCATCTTGAGTAAATTATAGGAACCAAACTTTTCTTCAATTTCCTTTACATATTTTTCTTGCTCTTTCTTCCTTGGTAAACAAAAATGACATTTATTGTCCTCTATGATAATACGATTAGCAATAACACTATTAACCGGAATTCTGGCCTTCTCCAGTAGTTGAACCAGCCTTTCAATTTCATAAATGCTCATTGGCTCAGGAATGGTCACGGGCACAAACTCGGTTGTTTTAGAATCTGTAAGCAGTTTTTTTACCTTGCTTACATCGTCTCTCTGTGACTCAAGGAACTCATCACACTCATCCTTTACATATTTACCCACAAAACGCTTGGCCATATAACGATGTTTTCCCATCATCATATCCACTACTTCAACCCACTTCTCCATCTTCTCATGCAGAGATAGGAATACTGTAGTATGCCCGGTAGGGGCTGTATCTAAAATGATTACATCATACTCTTGGCTATTCAGAATATTGGCAATCTTTATTATCGCCATAACCTCGTCTAAACCGGGCAGTGACATAATAAAAAAGTTCTCAATGTCTTCCTTATCAAAATATGTTCCTCTTTCAGCTATCTTTTTAATTATGGCTCCATGTTCGGCTTTGTATTTCTTCAGTAACTCTTCAGCATCTATTTCATAACCCCAGATATTTCCCGCGATAGAAGTAATTTTATTGCCAATCGTAATGTTAAAACTATCGCCCAAAGAGTGGGCCGGGTCAATGGAGATAACCAGTATCTTTTTCTCGGGTTTAATCTTACTTAAATGTAAGGCAGTAGCCGCTGCGGAAGTGGTCTTGCCGCTTCCCCCTTTGCCGCCAAAGAGTATAAACTGTAAATCAGGGTTATCTAAGAATTTTAATTTTTGCATTTGCTACTATTCCTCGCCCTCCTTACGCTTAGCAGCTTCCTCTAACCTCTTCAATAAGATACTCTCGGCCTTGTTATATTCCTCCTCAGTTATCTCCTCTGTCTCCAGCATCAGTTGTAGCTTCAAGAGGTCCCCTTTAATCTTGTCCTCACCATAAAGCTCATTTTCAGCCATGTCCCTGATCTGTTCAGCAACCTTTGTAAACATTTTTAAAGGTGCTAATAACAAATCATCTATAATAAACATCTTAATATTCCTCCTCTGTATTTATTATTAAGTTAACAAAATTAAACGGTGGTATGGTCCCCACATACTTAAATTTTATTTTATCGCTATGTTTTCTATCAAGTTCCTGAACCTTTTGGTCAAACGGCACCTCATTATGTTTTGCCACCAAAAAGGCGGTATTTATAATCATCAACTCGTAATAGCTATCATTGGTTTTGACTTCTACTGCCAAAGGCGATAAGGTACTTAAAATAACCTTTTTATGAATCTCTTTCTCTTTCTGCAATGCTGCTTCAACCATCTTTCCTATTTCCATCCGTCGATAATATGTCTTCTCAGCAGGGAGTTTGGCAATTTTTTCTTTTAATGCCCTTATGTCTTCATGTTTTTCCAGAATATTCTTATAAATGACATCTTCTTTGAATATCGCTTTTAGGCCCAGTTCTTTTTTGCCTTCAATCTTATCTAGTAAATCTTTGAACCGATGGTGTTCTTTTCCCAAAATCTTTATAACCTTTTCTTCGTCTTCGGCAATGGTGCCAAAGCGGACTGGCAAGACTGTATGCTCCTTCATTACTTCTTCAATTGCCTTTTCATGGGCAAGCATGTTTTCCCTTGAAACTAAATATTTTATTATTGGAGAATTGCTCACTACTGCTCCGATATTGTCAGAACAGATTGTATACAACTCATCTCCCCTGTTGCCAATTCCGATTCTGCCAAACGCTCTTGGTTCACTAAGGGCTATTATGCAATAGATATATTTTCCTTCTTTATTCATAGTTTTAAGTTTTAAGTTTTAAGTTTACAACTTACCACTTTATTTAGTTATAAGCTTTTTAATTCCTCTTAATCTCCATAGATAAACCACTGACCCCAGATATTCCTTTGTTGCTCTCGTGGTCCCGAGCAGGGCCTCTGCCTCCGGCAAAAAGTCAAGAATCGTCTTTTCTTCCTTTTGTGATTCAGACAG
This sequence comes from Candidatus Psychracetigena formicireducens, assembly GCA_018725175.1. GTDB lineage: Bacteria > Coprothermobacterota > HKB111 > HKB111 > HKB111 > Lithacetigena > Lithacetigena formicireducens. The sequence continues at coordinate 123 of QLTX01000160.1, read as the reverse complement.
TAGACACAGACCCCTTATCCCCCCTCACCCCAACCCTCTCCCACCGTAAATATTCAGTAAAGACGTGGTATAAAAGCAGGTTTGAAGGTAGCCGCAACCTTTAGGTGGCGTTACTTCGGCGCA
>QLTX01000016.1 GCA_018725175.1 Candidatus Psychracetigena formicireducens | reverse complement strand
CATTTTTAGCTGAAGATGGATTACCCGGGCAAAAAAGACAGAAAGCTGGAAGGTCGGGGAAAAACCTGATTATTGAGGTGCCACCCGGAACCAGGGTGATAGATGCGCTCCAGGATTACCTGATCATTGATCTGGTTAGTCCTCAACAGGAATATCTTCTTGCCAGAGGTGGCAAAGGAGGTAGAGGTAATATTCACTATAAATCTTCCATAAGTAGAGCTCCCAGGTATGCTGAGTGGGGTGAAATAGGTGACGAAAAATCTATTGTTTTAGACTTATCTCTTTTATTGGATGTAGCTCTCCTGGGAGCTCCCAATAGTGGGAAATCTTTACTTTTAAACAAAATTACTAATGCTCAGGCTGATGTAGATGTTTACCCTTATACTACCAAAGTGCCCGTACTGGGAGTTCTTAAAGGTGATCCTCCTCTGGTGTTGGGAGAAATTCCTGCTTTCAGGAATACCTTAGAAAACTTGAAGTATGCCAAACATTTCCAGAGAGCCAGAGTTTTCGTTTTAGTAGTAGATGTATCTTCCGCTGAGTCCGCTCTTTGGCTATTGGATATTATTAACCGATATTCTTTAAAAAATATCCTAGTAGTATTTAACAAAGTGGATTTAGCTACCAGCGAGGTATTAATTGAAGAGTTTCTAAGCAAGCTTATTGATTTAACCGGCCAGCAACCCAAATATGTAAAGACCTCTGCAGAAAGTGGTGAAGGATTAGTAGAGCTAAAGCAGGTCCTATATAGTTTATATGCTGTGCCTATTAACTATGATTCTGAAGTTTCTAAAGATAAAATAGCTCAAGATGAATTTCCCTTACCCCTAGTAATTAAGTTAGAATCTGGTGATTATGAGATAAAATGCCATGAAATTGAAAAAGCTCTCTCCTCTATTAATATTGATACCCCTCAAGGGATTCAACGATTACAAAATAAAATAAGAGATACCGGTTTGGAAAAACTTCTGTTTAAAGAAGGAATAAAGCCTTTTGACCGGGTTAAAATCGGTGACACCTGGTTTACTTACTTAGCTGATGAGCAATAAGAAATATGGCCTGATTGGAGGAACCTTTGACCCTGTGCATATTGGCCATTTGTTAAATGCTCAATATGTTATTGAGTTTCTGGACTTAAGGCGATTTTATTACGTTCCTGCTTTTATTCCGCCTCATAAACAAAATATTTTCATAACTCCTTACCATCATCGGCTAAAGATGCTTGAATTAGCCTGTATGAATAATGAAAAATTTGCTATTCTCAATTTAGAGATGGAAAGAGGGATGGTTTCTTATACGGTGGAAACCTTAAAGGAGTTAAGAAAACTCTGGGGAGAAAAAGTTGAGATATTTTATCTTTTAGGTATTGACTCATTTTTGGAACTTCCAACCTGGAAAAACCCCCGGGAAATATCTTCTTTAGCCAGGTTGGTGGTATTAAGGAGAAATCAAAAACAGTATTCACTGGAGGAGTTTAAAAAAGTAAGCGACTTGCTTGTTCCCTCATCAGTTATGGAAATACCGAGTAGGGTAATTGATGTTACAGCTTCAGAAATTAGAAAACGAGTGAAAGATGGATTATCCATAAAGTATATGGTGACTAAGGAAGTTGAAGATTATATATATACCAATAAACTTTATATTTAAAGGAGGAAAGAAAACTGGAGCAAACGGTAAATGATTTATTTAACAAGGTAGTAACCTTATTATGTAATTTACAGGTTGAACAATTGGTTTCTATTGATGTGAGAAGTAATATCGCCCTTTTTGACTATCTTATGGTAGGAACTATCACTTCTTCAGCTCATGCTGGGAGTATTGTCAAAACTTTATTGGAGGATCATAATTTGAAGAAGATAATTATTGGTGTGGAGGGTGGGGATAAAAGCGGATGGATTCTAATTGATTTTGACCATTTTCTTTTAAATTTAATGGATGTCCAGACTCGGGATTACTATCGTCTGGAAGATAAATGGTATAAGTCTTCTATGGTAAAATTATGTGATACGCCTGAGTGAGTGTTTGCAACCGCATGATTTGCTTTCAGCAACACATGAGGAAAGTCCGGGCTCCATAGGGCAAAAGGCTGGGTAATACCCAGCGAGGGCGACCTCGGGAAAGTGCCACAGAGACTAAACCGCCTGTTTATGACAGGTAAGGGTGCAAAGGTGGGGTAAGAGCCCACCGTGCGGAGGGCGACCGAAGCAGCAGGGTAAACCCCCTTTGGAGCAAGGCCGAATAGGAAGGCGATGACGGTGCCCCCCGAGCCTTCGGGTAGGCCGCTTGAGATATTGAGTAATCAATATCCTTAGATAAATGGTTGCACCAGGACAGAACCCGGCTTATGGTTCACTCAGGCGTTATTTATTTTATAATAGGAAATAGAGATAGAGTAATGTTTTATATAACCACACCCATATATTATGTTAATGCTCGTCCTCACCTGGGCACTACTTACACAACAGTAATTGCAGATGTTATGTCTCGTTATCATAGGTTGATGGGAGAAGATACCTTTTTTTTAACTGGAACCGATGAACATGGTATTAATATTCAGAGAGTTGCTGAAAATAAAAATATTACACCCCAACAACATTGCGATGAATTAGCCTCCGCTTTTCAAGAAACCTGGAAAAAATTACATATTCAATACGATGGCTTTATCAGGACTTCGGAGAATAGACATATTGAGGTGGTACAGCAGGTATTTGATTATTTATTTAAAAAAGGTGTATTGTATAAAGGGGTATATAACGGATGGTACTGCCCTCGTTGTGAGTCTTATTATAATTTGGAGGAATTAGAAGAAGATAACTGTCCAATTCATAAAAGCAAGGTTGATTATTTAGAAGAAGAAACTTATTTTTTTTCCTGGAGTAATTACCAGGAAAAGCTTTTAGAATACTATGCTGATCGCCCCCATTTTGTGGTTCCCGAAAACCGATACCGCGAGATTATTTCTTTTGTGGAAAGAGGATTGAAAGATATATCAGTTAGTAGAACCAGCGTTAGCTGGGGAATCCCAGTAGTCAGCACTCCTGAACATACCGTATATGTTTGGCTGGATGCTTTGCTTAATTACCTCAGCGCTGTGGGTTTTAACAGTGATGGTAATCTTTTTTCCACTTTATGGCCTCCCAAGGTGCAGGTTATAGGTAAAGACATTCTAAGGCAACATGCTGCTTTCTGGCCAGCGGTACTGATGGCTCTTGAGCTACCCTTACCTGATCACCTAATGGTACACGAATTTTTTTTAGTAACCGGTTCCAAAATGTCGAAATCAGGAGGAAATGTTTTTGATCCATTAGTTTTAATTGATGAATTGAGTAAATTAACCGGTGTAGACCCGAAAATTAGCGCGGATGCTTTGAGATATTTTTTAATAAAAGATGGGCCAGAAAAGAATGATTCAGATTTTAGTTTTGACTCCTTCATTAACAGGTTTAAAGTTGACCTGGCTAATGACTGGGGTAACCTCATTAACAGAACCTTCGGGTTGATGCTCAGGTTAGGGTTAACCAGAGTGCCCAACCCAGATGGGCTTTACGATAGCGAATTCAAAACTGAAGTTCAGAAATATATTAAGCTATATCATCAGTCCTTTGCTCAGCTCAGCCCAAAGGAGGCTCTCAACCAAATTTCTATAACTCTAAAGTTTTTAAACAGTTATATTGATACTCATAGACCCTGGAGCGCAGAAGTGAAAGAAAGAGATAACTGTCTTTATCATATTCTTGAAGGTATCAGGATAGTTTCCCTCCTTATGTTACCTTTCATGCCTGTAAGCTCAGAAATCATACTCAGGTCTTTAAGCTACCATATGGATACCATAGATTTGAAAACAGAAACCTCTGTATATAAAATTATTCCCGATACACCTATTTTTCTAAACTTGCCTCCTATCTTCCCCAGGCCAAAATGATCAAGCTTATAGATAGTCACACTCATCTTAACTCCCATAAATTATTGCCATATTTAGATGATGTCGTCAGAGAAAGCAATAAAGTTGGTTTAGTATCTATGTTAAATGTGGGGTATGATTTTTCTACCAGTCTTAAGGGAATAGAGATAGCTTCTAAATATCAGCAAATTTATACCTCGGTAGGCTTACACCCAAACGACATTAAGGAATTTGAGCTTAAAACTTTAGAAGATTATAGCTGTTTGTTAAAAAAACCCCGGGTGATAGCTGTTGGAGAAGTAGGTCTTGATTATTTTAGAAACCCTGAACATAAAAACGGTCAAAAAAAAGTGATGGAGTTTTTTATTGACCTGGCAATTCAGTCACGGTTACCTATTATATTGCATATTAGAGATGCTTATAATGAGTGTTTTGACCTGCTAAACTCATTTAATGAATTACCCAGGGTTATTTTTCATTGTTTTTCTGGAGGTAGAGATGATGCTAAATTGGCTCTGAATTACGATAGCTACATTTCCTTTGCTGGCAATGTTACTTACCCCAAAGCTAATCTGTTAAGAGAAGTACTTTCTTCCATACCTCTAAACAGAATACTCTTAGAAACGGATGCTCCTTATTTACCTCCTCAAGCTTTCAGAGGTAAAATATGTCAACCCTCATATATTCTGGAAACTTATCTGGCAGTAGCAAAATTAAGAAAGGTTAGTCTGGAAAATTTAAGCCAGGTCGTACTTAGTAATTATAATAACTTGTTTAGAGGTACTCAATGACTGAAAAAGTAGCCGAAAAAGTAAATATTGTTATCAATCAAAAATGGTGTAAAAAGTGTGGAATATGTGCTTTTTTTTGCCCTACCAACGTTCTGGAACTTGATGCTAAAAATGGTGTAATGGTTAAAGATTTATCAGCTTGTATCAAATGCAAGCTTTGTGAACTGAGATGCCCAGATTTTGCTATTGAAGTAATTGTAGAAGGCGATGAGAGAGAAAATACTGGTAGTTGAAAGAGAAGCGTTTTTTGAGCCTGGATTTTTTGAAGGTTTTCTTTTATTTGACAAGTGCTTTAAATATTTAAGTATTATTGAAAATTATGCATATTCTGCTGAGAGAACAGAAGTAGAGACCAACATAAATTTAAAGCAATTAATTTCCTATTCCATAATAAACTCTTCTGAGGATATTTTTGTTTACCAGAGGGTTAGCGGTAATGAAAAGAGGTTGAGAGATTTATGGTCTATTGGAATCGGAGGGCATATAAGAAGTCGGGATGGTGGTTCTCCTCTGAAAGCGGTAGAAAAAGGGACCTTACGGGAGTTTAGGGAAGAATTGGGTTTTTTACCTGTCAATATCAGGCTTCTGGGGCTTTTAAATCTTGAAGAAAGAGAAGTCGACAGGGTTCATTTAGGCCTGGTTTATGCCTGTGAAGCTAAACCACCAGTAAGAGGGGGAGAGTTCCTTCCTCTTAAGGAAATCTTACAGTTAAACCTGGAGAATTGGTCTAAATACCTTTTAAATAGCTTAAGAGAATTAAAAATAATTTAGCTTAACCTTTATTCCTTAACTACTAAAGGTATCATCCGAGGGGACTGGCTGTTATATAAGGAGCCATCATAATCTCCATATACTTTATTTATTTTAAAGCCAACATTTTCCATACTATTTTTCAACTCGGCCAGTGTATAAAGCCTTATAGATATATATCCCTCTTTTCTCAATCCATTACTTAATATTATTCTTCTGGTGATAGCCCTTCCTTTTAAATGGTTAAAATTATAAGCTTCCAGGACAAATAATCCTTCTCTTTCTTCCCAGTTTTTGCTGGGCTGAAGGGAGATTACTTTTTCCCGATTGACCAGGTCTAAGAGAAACTTACCACCAGGCTTTAGCATATTATAAGATTTTTCTATAAGGTTGAAGTTTTGTTCATCGCTCTCATAAAAGCCAAAACTGGTGTACATATTTATTACTGCATCAAATTCATTAGAAAAATTAATATCAGCAGGGTTTAGTTTTAAAAATGAAATATTCTCTTTTAATTTAGCTTCTTCAATTTTCTTTAAACCCACATCCAGTAGATATTGTGAGGTTTCTATGCCTACGATCTGGTAATTTAACTTACCTAACAAAATTGCGTGTCTTCCATACCCGCAGAATAAGTCAAGAACCTTTGCTCCGGGTTTAAGGTTTAGAGTTGAATCAATAAATTCAACTTCTGCTTGTGTTCTTCTTTCTAAATCTTCACCATATATTTTCAGGTAATCTTCCCCGTAAAAATTATCAAAATCTATCTGCATTTTTCCTCCAATTTTTTTAATTAAAAATAGCATAGATTTGAATACTCTGTCAACTTTAAATGATAAATCTTGTTCCTCTTTTAAAAGCACCCGAAAACAAATAAATGTTGAAATGTAATAAATAAATAAATAAATATATATATAATGTAAAATATAAAGGATTGTTAACTAAAACTTATTTATAGGAGGACCTATGTCTTTAGAAGGATCATTAAAGAGTTTTGGATTAGAAGAACTTTTAGGTATGTTGTCCTGGGGTAAAAAAACAGGTAAACTTGTCCTAAGGACCGATAATGAGGTAGGGGAGGTATTCCTTAAAGGGGGGATACCAAGCCACGCCCAGGTTGGTCAAATCAAAGGAGAAGATGCTCTGTTTCATGTTTTCCTCTGGATGGATGGGAATTTTTCATTTGATACGGATATCTCTTCACCGGTTGAATCAATTAACATGCCAGTAGAAATGATTATTAAAGAAGCAGGGGAGAGAAAAAGGAGATGGGAAGAGGTGCAGACTCGAATTCCAAATTTTGATGTCACCCTGGAACCTATCAGTGAATTAGAAAAAGATCATATTATTCTTTCAGCAGATGAGTGGATTATATTGCCCATGATTTTCAATCGCAAGACCATAAAAAGTATTAATTTAACTTCTCCCCTGGGAAGCTATCGATCTGTGATGGCTGTACACTCCCTTATTGAGCAAGGTGTGTTCAGTATAGGACAGAGAACGGTTCGGGAAGGTTTTTATGAATTAATAACTGAACTTAAACCTGAAGGGATAATTAGTACTTCTTCCACAGAAGAATCAGCTTTCGTCTCCCTGCCTCTAATTAAGGAATTACAGGATAAAAGTTGGTTTACTTCTGAGAATTTCAAAATTGAAATTGAAGCTACCCCTGGAAAAACAGTATCTATGATGGTGAAAGGAAGAGTAGGACTGAAAGATGATAGAATTCAACTCCCAGCCGCAGTTCTTTCCAGATTAAGCATCAAACCTGGTGATAAAGTTAAAGTAAGTCCGTCTGTTTAATTTATTGTTTTAAACTTTAAGTCGGGGATCAAGAGCATCACTTAGTCCATCTCCTACAAAATTAAAGGAAAGAACGGTAAAGAAGAGAGCGAATCCCGGTAGCAGTATTAGATACCAATAAGAGGGTAATAAAGCCCAAACATTAGCTCCCTGGAGCATTTGGCCCCAGGAAGTGGCTAATGGGGATACTCCTAATTATATATTTTATAACGGAAGGCGATTAATAATGAGGTCCAGATTAGCATCTTTTCTATACTGGGTTACATAATCTGCTGGGTGTAAATATTTTGTTGATGAGTCTGTTAATACAGGTTTAGGTTTTTTAAGAATTATGAAAATGTAAGAAGGGCTGATTTTTAAAAGGTAATTTTCAAAAAGAAAGCTGGATAGTTTGCGAGGACCAAACCCTGTTTCTTCTTTAACTTTAAATACCAGAATAATGTTTTCCGGGGAAATTTTTCTATTTTTCCGCTTAGGTATAGGAGGAAGATTACTCAGACCTTCTTTACCATCTAAAACAAATCTTTTATACCATTTGTAATAAGTTTTACGGCTAATATTAAATTTTTGGGTAATTTCACTTATAGGGGTTCCTTTTTTTGCCTGACGGAACCATTGAAGTTTTTCTTCAACAGAATGTACTTTTTTTGAAGTTTCCTTTAACATATTGGTTCAATATAACCTGAGTAAATTAACATAATGGTTCAATATAGCATGAGTAAATATAGATGTCAATAGATTTAACCATAGCGTAACCAAAGATTATATATTTGTTACCAGAGATAGTGTTCAAACTAACCAGAGATTATAAACATATTCATTTTATGTATTGACAAGAAAAAACAGGTGTGCTATATTAGCATTGAGTTATTATGAATACTAAATTACTTATTATTTTGGAGGTGATGCACAAGCTCATATTAAATAACTGCTTGAGCAGCAGTAACAAAAAAATATTTAGGAGGTATTAAGATTTAAGTGAAAAGATTAATTGGTTTAACAGTAGCAGGTTTGCTGGTAATTTCCATCTTTAGTTCTCTTGGCTTTGCCAATGCCCAGATAAGACTCAGAGACATTAGTGGGCACTTATTTGAATTTGAAATCAATAAGTTGGTTGAAGCTAATATAGTCAGAGGCTTTCCAGATGGAACCTTTAGACCCGAGGGTTTAGTCAACCGAGGTGAAATGGCAGTCATGATAGCGTTAGGTAGAAGATTAACCCTGGAAAGACCTGCAGTAAGTCCTTTTAGAGATGTTCCTACCGCTCATTTTGCTTATCCACACATCGTAGCTGCTCGCAATGCTGGTTTTCTTAGAGGTTTCCCGGACGGTACTTTTCGCCCCGCAGCCAATGTTACCCGCTCAGAATTAGCAGCTATACTTGGTCAAGCCAAGGGTCTGGCTGCACAAGCAGCAGGAATCACTGTACCTATCACTTTTTCTCAGGATGAGGCAGCTATTCCAAGGTGGGCAGCAGGATTTATGACCCTGGGATTTAATCCTTCTCACCAGTATCTTTCTCACAGAGCAGCTAATGGTTTTACACTGGTTGCTCCTTTAGCGGCTGCTACTCGAGCCGAAGTTGCTTATGGTGTGCATCAGGTTATTAACCCACCCAAATTAGGAACTGTGGTTAATGTAGCTATGCATCAGGAACCCGACACCCTGAATAGCTGGACAGGAGCTATGGCAGCCATGGTAGTTGTCTGGAATACTTTGGGATTACCCACTGCTGGAAGAGACCAAAACTGGGCACTTTACCCTGCTGCTATGAGAGAAGTCCCTACTGTGGAAAACGGCTTATGGACAGTTAGGGAAAATACTATGGAAATCACCTACCGTATTCGCGAAGGACTTAAGTACCACGACGGTGAAGCAGCAACCATAGATGACTGGGCTTATAGTTTCATGGTATTTATGAATCCCCTGACTCCAGTGGTGACTCGTATTATTGAAGAAAAAATTGACCTTACTAAGGGTGCTGGTGCTCATGGAATTAGGGGTTTTGATATACTGAATCCCCACGCTGTAAAAGTCTATTTTGATGAACTTGACTGGAGAGCTAACCTGGGCCTCCCGGCTATGGGCCTCTATCCGAGACATATTGTGGAAGGACCTTTCGCAGAAATGACGAGAACTAAAAGTTCAGAAGTCTTCAGAGTAGATAGAAGAATGGCTCGTGAACCAGTTGGACTTGGACCTTATAGACTGATTGAATGGAGAGCTGGATCCCATATGACTCTGGAAAGATTTGATGATTATATTCTGGGCGCTCCATTATTCAGGAATGTAGTTTTCCGCTTTGTTCCAGATACTACTGCTTTATTAGCTCGGGTTATTGCTGGTAGAGATATTGACGTTACCGCTATTGGTCTTACTTTTGACCAGGGACTGCAGCTCATTGCCCGGCAATCACCTCACACCCGGGTAAACTTTGTTTCAAGTATAATCTGGGAACATATGGGTTTTAACCTGGATAATCCGGTTCTTAGTGATATTCGGGTAAGGAGAGCTCTCATCCAGGGTATTAACCGAGAGGAATTAGTAAATACCCTGTTTGCCGGCAGGCAACCAGTAGCACATGGGTTTTTTGCTCCCAGGCATTGGGCTTATGATGACGAAAGAGTAGTAAAATATACCCATAATCCAGCAGCTGCTCGCGCCTTACTGGAGGAGGCTGGTTGGAGAGTTGGAGGCGATGGTTTCCGTCATAAAGATGGCCGGAGACTTACTATAATTCTGGAAACTACTGCTGGAAGCGTTGTTCGTGAACAGACCCAGGCCATCTTTAAAGCGCAATTAAGAGAAGTTGGTATTGACCTGGATATTACCAAGAACCGACCTGCCGCTGCTTTATTTGCCAGGACCCATTTCACTATGCGTAGATGGCCTGATATGATTATGTTTGCCTGGATATCTGGTATAACCTCCATTGGCGATACTATTTTCCACAAAGATCAGATCCCTACTGCAGAAAACGGTTGGATGGGCCAGAATATCTATGGTTGGAGAAACGAGGAAGCTTCCAGATTATTAGATTCAGCTGGAAGAGAAATGAGTGATGTAAGGAGAAGAGAGCAGGTAGTTCGCGTTCAAGAGTTAATGACTCAGGAACTACCAGTTATACCGCTTTACTTTCGCTTTGCAGTGGATACCAATAAGATTAACCTGGCTTCCATCAGACCTGTCCAGTTAGCTGGTCAGTATATTACCTGGAACATTTACAACTGGTATTTCCGTTAATTTATTTAATTAGCTTGGTGGGGGGTAGAAACATCCTACCCCCCCACATTTTAGGAAAGAGGTGAAATAAAATTGAGAGACTATGTAATTAGAAGGCTTATTCAACTCGTTCCCTTGATAATTATCGTAAGTGTATTAATATATGGAATTATTGATTTAGCTCCAGGCGACCCCTTAGAACAACTGCTCTTAGATCCAGATTTCACGATGGAGGATTTAGCAAGATTAGAACAAATCTATGGAGTTGGTGGTCCCTTCCCGGAAAGATGGGCCAAGTGGTTCTGGAGATTAATTCGCTACCAGGATTTAGGGGTTGCTCGTTTTCATCCTTATCCGGTTTGGGATTTAATTGTAGAGAGGGTTCCGATTACTTTGAGGTTAAGTATATTAGCCATGTCTGTAAGTTTACTGGTAGCAGTTCCGTTGGGTATATTTTCCGCTAAAAGGCAGTATTCCAGTTGGGATAATTTTTTTACCGGCTTAGCTTTTATGGGTCGTTCTATGCCCACTTTTTGGTTTGGGATTATGTTAATCCTGATATTTGGAATTTATCTGGGAGGCACACCCCTGGAGTTACCTATGGGTAATCTTACCAGCATTATTTTCACTGAAGGTGTTCCCTGGATAACCCTCCAATTAGATGCTGCTAAACATCTTATTTTGCCGGTTTTGGTACTTGGTTTGGCTGGAATGACCGGCTGGACCCGTTATGTAAGGTCCACCCTACTGGAAGTATTAAGAATGGATTATATTAGAACTGCCCGGGCTAAAGGGCTTTCGGAAAGAGTGGTTATCTGGAAACACGCTATTAGAAATGTGTTGATTCCCCTTATTACTTTGGTAGCCTTAGCTCTTCCCGGACTTTTTGCCGGAGCAATTATAACTGAAACAATTTTTGCGATTCCTGGTATGGGGAGATTGATTTTTTCTGCAGTTATAAGTAAAGATTTCAGTTTGGCTGTAGGGGCTCTAACCTTCCTTTGCTTCCTTACCATTGCCTCTAACTTATTAGCGGACATACTGTACGCTGTTGTTGACCCACGAGTAAGATACCGTTAAGAGAGGATATATTATTATGCCTGAAGTTACCAGCATTAAAAAAAGTACCGAATTTGATTTATCTAAAGAAGAATACAGTTATTGGGGCGTTGTTTGGAATAGATTCAGAAGACACAGAATGGCTGTTTTTGGTTTAGTTATACTGACCATTATAGTGTTATTTTCAATAATTACTCCCCTAATCAGCCACTATGAATTTGATACCATGTCCTTAGAAGACCGGTTTTCACCACCATCCAGCCAATTCTTACTGGGAACGGATGAGTTGGGAAGAGATGTCCTGGTAAGACTGGCTTATGGAGGGAGGGTCTCTCTTTTCGTAGCAATAGTTGCCTCTATCTCCTCCTTAATTATAGGAGCGATTATAGGTGGTATATCAGGTTTTTTTGGTGGATGGCTGGATAATTTTTTAATGAGGCTGGTGGATGTGCTCTTATCAATTCCCACCTTTCCTTTGTTAATGATATTAGCTATGTATTTTGGAGGAAGCCTTTGGAACATCATCCTCATATTTGCTATTCTCGGTTGGATGGGTGAATCCAGGCTAATCCGTGGTTATTTCCTTTCTATAAAAGAGACGGAGTTTGTAGAAGCAGCTTTTGCTATAGGAGCTTCTTCCAGAAGGATCATCTTTAGACATATTATGCCCAACACACTGGCTGTGTTATTGGTTTCGGTAACTTTAAGTGTGGGTGGGGTTATTCTATTTGAAGCAGCTCTGAGCTATCTCGGTTTGGGTATCCAACCACCTACTCCCTCCTGGGGGAATATGCTGCAAAGGTCAATGGAGTACATCCTGGGGGCTCCAACTAAAGGTGGAGGGCCTCCCTGGTGGTTAACCTTTTATCCGGGGTTAATGATCTTTTTAACCGCATTATCTGTTAATTTTCTGGGCGATGGCTTAAGAGATGCTCTCGACCCCAGAATGAAAATGTAATAGTGTGTAATATTGGAGGTTCTTAATGCCTGAATACGATTACCTTGTAGATGTAAGAAATTTGAAGACCTTTTTTTATACCGAAGATGGCGTGGTCCCTGCTGTAGATAGGGTCAGCCTAAGAATCAAATCCGGTGAAACCCTGGGGGTGGTGGGAGAATCAGGATGCGGAAAATCTGTCACTTCTTTGAGTATAATGAGATTAATACAGGAGCCACCAGGAAAAATCCTGGAGGGAGAAATTTTTTTTAAAGGAGAAAATCTCCTGCTAAAACCTGAAGAGGAAATGAGGAAAATTAGAGGGGGAGATATAGCTATGATCTTCCAGGAACCAATGACCTCTTTAAACCCGGTTTATACTGTAGGAGACCAGGTTTCCGAAGCCATAATATTACACCAGGGACTATCTAAGAAAGATGCCATTGATAAAGTGGTGCAAATGTTTAAATTAGTTGGTATATCCGATGCCGAAAGAAGGGTAAACAGTTATCCTCACCAGTTATCCGGTGGTATGAGACAAAGGGTAATGATAGCTATGGCGCTGTCTTGTAGCCCTGATTTATTAATCGCTGATGAACCTACCACTGCCCTTGATGTTACCATTCAAGCTCAAATCCTTGAACTTATGAAGGAACTTAAAGGTAGATTGGGGATGGCTATTATACTGGTTACCCATAACTTAGGTGTGGTTGCTGAAATGGCTCAAAACATTATGGTTATGTATGCTGGAAAAGTTGTTGAATACGCTTCTGCTCGTGATATTTTTAAAACACCTCAGCATCCTTATAGTTACGGCTTGCTTTATTCTGTTCCCCGTCTGGATAGAGGAAAGAGTAAAGAACCCCTACTCACCATAGAAGGTATTGTTCCTAACCCCTATAATATGCCACCAGGGTGCAGGTTTCACCCCCGTTGTAAATTCAGGATGGATATTTGCGATAAGGAAGAACCGCCATTAACCGCCATTGAAAACAGCGAAAGATCGGTTGCTTGTTGGTTATTCATTCGTAGAGGAAAGCAAGATTTCTTATCGGAAGGAGTCATATAAAATGGCTAAGGATGAGGTCTTAGTTGAGGTAAAAAATTTATTTAAATATTTTCCCATTAGCGGAGGAGTTTTTGGAAGGACAGTAGCTAATGTTAAAGCCGTTGATGGTGTTTCTTTCATAATCAGGAAAGGAGAAGCTCTGGGTTTGGTGGGTGAATCGGGAAGCGGCAAAACCACAGTTGGTAGGACCCTGCTTCGTTTGATTGAACCAACTAAAGGTAAGATAACTTACGATGGGGTTGATATAACTACTATTTCTCGTGCTAAACTGAGACCCATGCGCAAACATATGCAAATAATCTTTCAGGACCCTTTTGGCTCTCTTAACCCCCGAATGACTGTGGGAGAAATGTTGGGAGAACCGATGGAGATTCATGGAGTTGCCCATGGAAGAGATAAAGACCACCGGATTCAAGACCTCCTGGAGTTAGTAGGTTTAAGGGGAGAGCACGCTCGCAGGTATCCTCATGAATTTTCTGGAGGTCAAAGACAAAGGGTCGGCATTGCCAGAGCTTTAGCTTTAAATCCAGCGTTTATAGTGGCTGATGAGCCTGTTTCAGCGCTGGATGTGTCCATCCAGGCTCAGATTATCAACCTCCTGATTGATCTTCAGAGTAGATTAAACCTGACTTTCCTATTTATAGCTCATGACCTCGGTGTGGTGAAGAGAATGTGCGATACCGTTGCTGTTATGTATCTCGGTAATATAATGGAGCATGCTGAAAACACTAAATTATTTGGTCAACCTCTTCATCCTTATACCCAAGCCTTATTGTCTGCGGTTCCTATCCCTGACCCTGATATTAAAAGAGAAAGAATAATATTAAGGGGGGATATTCCCTCTCCAGTCAACCCTCCACCAGGGTGCAAGTTCCATACCCGCTGCCAAAACTTCATTTCAGGTCTTTGTGATGTAAAAATTCCCGAACTTAGAGAAGTTAGACCACTTCATTTGGTAGCCTGCCACCTGGTATAAGAAACTATTAATGCTCCATAGAGGGCTATCCGTTGTTTATCGGCTAGCCCTCTGTTTTTCCAGGATTAAATTAAAAGGCAGGGGTTGGAGATTTTCCTCTCTTAAAACATTAAAAGTACGGTTTAGACATTCAAGTGAGTTTTTTCTGTTTCCTCCGACTTTGCCAAAAAGGTAACCTCCATCATGAAACAGCATTATGTCTCTGTCTTTAATTTTGGTTTTAATATGCTTGGATAATGCTTCAGGTTTTCTCCCCGTCCAATCATAACTGCTTAAAGACCAGAGAATCATTTTAGTATTTAATTTTCTGGACAATTTTAATACTCTTCGGTCAAATAAACCTCTCGGAGGTCTAAACATATCCACTTCCTCCCCCAGTATATCTTCTAAGATGAATTTTCCCTCGGTTACTTCTCTGAATAATCGCCTGGAAGGTAGAAAAGGTAAAAGATAATGACTTTTGGTATGGTTTCCAATAATATGCCCACTTTTTTTGATTTCTTTTACTAATGATTTGTGCTTCAGGGCTTCTTTTCCGATTAAAAAGAAACATGCTGAGGTGTTGTTTTTTTCCAGGATATTCAAAACTTGAGGTGTTTGCCTTGGATTAGGTCCATCGTCAAAAGAAAAATATACTCCTTTATGATGGGCTGCTCCCTTTCTGATAACCGAGCGGGGATAGCTTCTATAAACATATGCATTCAGCCCATAGTAAGCGAGGGCTGAAAAGGTTATTCCTAAACTAGTTATGCTTTCAAGACTCTCTATGATAAACAATTTATATGCATTACAGTGCTATCTAATACAACATTTTATATTAAATATCTAAAAAAATAAACCCCCTCCTGAACACAGTAGGGGGTTTATTTAAAACTCATAGATAGACTTATCTATTAATATTCAGGCATAGGAGGCATATTTGCTGGTTTTTCTTTTTCCGGTTTATCAACTACCAGAGCTTCGGTAGTTAATATCATAGCTGCGATGGAGGCTGCGTTCTGGATGGCAAACCTGCTTACTTTTACCGGGTCCACAATACCTGCTTTAACCATATCTTCGTAAACCAGGGTGAGAGCGTTAAAACCAATTCCAAATTCAGAACTTCTAATAGTTTCAACCACAACAGCTCCCTCTTTACCGGCATTTTCGGCAATAACCTTAGTTGGCTCTTCCAGAATCTTTCTTACTATCACTAATCCGGTTTTTTCATCCCCTTCCAGGCTTAAATCATTCAAGGATTTTTGAGCAAACAAGAAGGCTATTCCCCCACCAGGAACCACTCCTTCTTCCACAGCAGCTTTGGTAGCAGCAACGGCATCTTCCACTCTATGCTTTCTCTCTTTCATTTCGGTTTCAGTAGCCGCTCCAACTTTAATAACAGCTACGCCACCGGAAAGCTTAGCTAATCTTTCCTGGAGTTTTTCTCTTTCATATTCAGATTCAGTTTCGTCTACCTGTTTTTTAATTTGTGAGATTCTCTTTAAAATATCCTCGTGGCTACCTTTACCGCCAATAATAGTGGTGTTATCTTTATCAACTTTTACTTGACGGGCTCTACCTAACATTGCTGGTTGAACTCCGTCAAATTTAATGCCTAATTCCTCAGAAATAACCTGGCCACCAGTAAGAATAGCAATATCTTCTAACATGGCTTTCCTGCGGTCACCAAAACCAGGTGCTTTTACCGCTACTGTAGAAAATGTGCCTCTGAGTTTATTAACCACCAGGGTAGCTAAAGCTTCGCCTTCTACCTCCTCAGCTAAAATCAAGAAGCTTTTACTTAGTTGTAAGGTTTTTTCCAGAACAGGTAAAAACTCCTGGACATTAGTTATTTTTTTATCAGTAATAATAATATAGGGTTCATCCAGGGTTACTTCCATTCTTTCAGGGTCGGTTACAAAATAGGGAGAAATATAGCCTCGGTCAAATTGCATTCCTTCAACAAATTCTAATTCAATACCCAGACTTTTTCCTTCTTCTACGGTAATAACTCCATCTTTTCCTACTTTATCCATGGCTTCAGCGATTGTTTTCCCAATTTCGGGTGATTTTGCCGAGATAGTTGCCACCTGTTCTATAGAATATTTGTCTTCCACTGGCTTGCTGATGCTTTTGAGGCTTTCCACAACTTTTTCTACTGCCTTTTCAATACCCCTTTTTAGCATGATGGGGTTAGCTCCAGCAGTAACATTTTTTAAGCCTTCTTTAACTAAAACCTGGGCAAAAAGTGCAGCGGTGGTTGTACCATCGCCTGCTCTATCTTGTGTTTTAGTGGCTACTTCTTTAACCAACTGAGCTCCAAGATTTTCATGAGGGTCTTCTAAATCAATCTCTTTAGCAATAGTTACGCCATCGTTGGTAATAGTTGGTGAACCAAACTTTCTTTCTAAGACCACATATCTCCCTCGGGGTCCTAAAGTAGGCTTGACTGCGTCAACTAACTTATTGACACCTCTTTCCAGGGCTTTACGAGCGTCTTCATTATAAAATAATAACTTTGCTCCCATAGGTTAAAATCCTCCTTTAAATACCTTAAGATTCAATTACAGCCAGAATGTCTCGTTCACTGAGGATGAGGAAATCCTCACCTTCAGCCTTAATGTCTGTTCCAGCGTATTTAGCAAATAAAACTACGTCCCCTTCTTTTACTTCCAAGGGAATTCTCTGACCATTGTCTAACACTTTACCGCTACCCACTGCTAACACTTTACCTTTTTGAGGTTTTTCCTTAGCTGTATCCGGGATGACGATACCGCTTTTAGTAACCTCTTCAGCCTCAAGAGGCTTAACGAAAACACGATCTCCAATAGGTTTAACTTTCATTAAATCAACCTCCAAATAATTACTTATCCTATTCAAAAGATATAACTACCCAAAAAAAATATAATTAAACATAAATGGGTAATATTACAATTAATGATTATACCATAAACTAATAATTCGCTGGGCTTACCTTAAACTTTTATTTTTCCCCAAACTTTGGAGTAAAACCTCAGGAAGTTTAAAATAGCTTTGAAAAGAATATCTGCACTCATAGCTATCCAGGCACCTATTAAACCCCACTCATAAACAAAGACTAATAAATAGGTTATAGGTATTCTTATCAACCAGGCTCCCACGCTGGCAGTAAACATGGGAAAACGGGTATCTCCAGCTCCTCTTAGTGAACCAGCCATTATAAAGTGGGTAGCTAGAAAGATCTGCATGATAGCAATTATTTGCAGCACTTTTGTAGAAGCGAGAATGACCTCTATATCATTGGTAAATAACATTACCATAGGCTTAGAAAATATAAAAAGTAACAGACCAATAGCGCCCATTAATACAGCACCCAGTTTGAGAATTTCTATAGCGATTTCAAAAGCCCTCTTGTCGTTTAATCTCCCCCTACATTGGCCTACCAGAACTGTGGCTGCCATAGCAAATCCCCACCCTATAACAAAAGAAATAGACTCAATATTAAGGGCTATCCTGTGAGCAGCAAAAGTTTTAGTTCCCAGAGTTAATACCATACCACTAAACACCAATAGACCGGTAGCGAATAAGATTTGCTCCATAGAAGCGGGGATACCAAGTTTAAATAAAGCCAGGACACTTTTCAGGTTTAAAGGACGAAAGCCTATTTTTGGTTGTATTTTTCTTTTTTGAAAAAAAAGAAGAACTAAATAGGAGATAGCCATTAATATTCGGGTGATTGCAAAAGCCAGGGCAGCTCCTTTAACTCCCATAGCTGGAAAGCCTAATTTACCGGTAATTAAAATAAGGTCTAAACCGATGTTAATCAGTACAAAGATTAAGGAAAGGAAGAAGGGCGTGCGGGTATCGCCGTATCCCCTGAATATTGCTGGTACTATTAAAGCCAGTACAAAAAAAATACCTGGTGCCATGGCATACTTTATATAGGTTGAAGTTTCTTTAATCAGCGCTTCTTCCATTTCAAAGAAAATGAAAAACTTTTCTGGATAAAACCAAGCAGAAAGGCTAAGTATAGTACCAGCTATTACTGCTAAAATCAACGAGTTATTAATTACTTCCCTAGCACCATCATAATCCCTCGCTCCAACTTTATGGGAAATTAGAACCGTTGTTCCCACTACCAGGAAAGCCAGAATAGCACCTATAGTCATAAGAATCTGGTGGCATAATCCAACGGCTGAAAGATAAAGCGGACCAAGGGTACCAATTATAGCGGTGTTGACCAGCATATAAATTGATAAACTAAACTGCTCACCGACAACCGGAAGAGCTACCTTGAAGATCTCCTTTCTTAAAGAAATTTTTTCTGCGTTATTACCATAAATGAAATTACGAAGCAAGTAGCTTACCTTCGAGGTAAGATAGAACTTCTTCTATATCCTGGTGTTTTTGTTGGTCAAGATTTAGTAACGCTTTTTTAAGTACTTCAACCCTGTTTTCTACGAGGTTATTTATAAAACTCTTACCTTCAAGGGTTAAATCAAGTTTAACAACTCTCCTATCGTCACCTTCTCTTATTCTCACAATAAAACCCTTGGATTCTAATATATCCATATGGGCAGTCATAGTGGATGGGCTGAGTTCAAATTTCCGGCTTAGTTCGCCGATGGGGCTCAGAGGGTAAGAGGTAAGGAAAGTAAGAATATAAAACTGAGTTAAATTAATATCCAGACGAGAAGCCGCGCGCCTCAACTCAACATTCATAATATGGTTTATGTTCCTTAGTATTTTTTCAATGCGGTTAAAATAGTTAATATCCATTTCGTATATCTAAATATAAGGTATTAGAAATAAATTGTCAACATTTATTGACATAAACTACTGTCAAATGTTTAAAAAACAGTTAATCCGTAACTTCCCACAAATTTAAGTAATAGGTGCTTTTATTGCACCTTTTGGGAGGAAAAACATATTCTTTCCCCTGAAGT
>QLTX01000159.1 GCA_018725175.1 Candidatus Psychracetigena formicireducens | reverse complement strand
ATCTTTTGAACTGGAGGCCATGGCAGCCTAACTTAACTGGAGTGTCCGTGAAAACGGGGGAAGATCACAATGCTCTAATTTTCACTGTCGCCTATTCACAGATTCTGCGGAGGAGGCTTATGTATAAATCAATAGTAAGATACAAAAATTATTAGACAGAATAAGATTGTGTATTAATAAAAAATATTTGAAAGAGGTGTGGCTATGAAAGTAACAAATATGGATGAATTATTACAAAAGATAGAACAAATTAAAGAAGCACAGAAGAAATTTTCGACGTACACTCAAGAACAAGTGGATGAAATCTTTAGGCAGGCAGCTATGGCAGCTAATAATGCGAGAATTACTCTTGCAAAAATGGCTGTTAAGGAAACGGGTATGGGTTTAGTAGAAGATAAGGTGATTAAAAACCACTTTGCCTCAGAATACATTTATAATAAATATAAAGATGAAAAAACATGTG
Source organism: Candidatus Psychracetigena formicireducens (assembly GCA_018725175.1). Lineage (GTDB taxonomy): Bacteria > Coprothermobacterota > HKB111 > HKB111 > HKB111 > Lithacetigena > Lithacetigena formicireducens. Next base: position 2,479 of record QLTX01000159.1, on the reverse strand, counting down.
GTGTAATCGAAAGAGATCAAGCGTACGGAATAACTAAAGTATCAGACCCAGTTGGTGTTATTGCAGCTATTGTACCAACTACAAATCCAACATCTACAGCGATATTTAAAGCATTAATAACGTTGAAAACGAGAAATGGCATTATATTCTCTCCGCATCCAAGAGCAAAAAAAAGTACAATAAAAGCAGCACAAATTGTACTTGATGCTGCCGTGAAGGCTGGAGCACCAAAGAATATCATTGGATGGATTGATGATCCTACTGTTGAACTATCCAATGCAGTTATGCAACATTCTGATTTAATACTTGCTACAGGCGGTCCTAATATGGTTAAAGCTGCTTATTCATCTGGTAAGCCAGCTATAGGTGTTGGAGCAGGTAATACTCCAGCAATTATTGATGAAACAGCTCATATTAAGATGGCAGTGAGTTCCATTATTCTTTCTAAGAGTTTCGATAATGGCGTTATATGTGCATCTGAACAAGCTGTAATAGTTCTTGAACAAGTTTATGATGAAGTTAAAAAAGAGTTTGAAGAACGTGGTGGATATGTACTAAAAGGGAACGAGTTAGACAAGGTAAGGAAAATAATTATTGTAGAGGGAGGATTAAATCCCAATATTGTTGGTCAATCAGCATTAAAAATAGCAGAGATGGTAGGTGTTAAAGTACCTGATGATACAAAGGTAATTATCGGTGAAGTGGAGTCTGTTGAATTGGAAGAACCATTTTCTTATGAGAAACTATCACCAATTTTGGCGATGTACAAAGTCAAATCTTTCGAAGTGGCAATTCAAAAAGCAGTACGCTTAGTGGAATTAGGTGGACTTGGACACACTTCTGTATTATATACAGATCAAATCAAATCTAGAGATAGAATAGCTGTATTTAGTAAAGCAATGAAGACAGGCAGAACTATTATTAACATGCCGGCATCACAAGGAGCAATAGGAGACTTATATAACTTTAAATTAGCACCATCATTAACATTAGGTTGTGGTTCATGGGGTGGTAATTCAATATCTGAGAATGTAGGTGTCAAACATCTTGTGAATATTAAAACTGTTGCTGAGAGGAGAGAAAATATGCTTTGGTATAGAGTTCCAGAACGTGTTTATTTCAAATATGGTTGCCTTAGTGTAGCGCTTGAGGAATTAAAAGATTTAAACAAGAAAAAAGTATTTATTGTAACAGATAAAGTTCTTTATGACTTAGGTTTTGCTGAACAAGTTACACATAAATTAGAAGAGTTAGATATTGATTTTAAAGTATTTACTGATGTACAACCTGACCCTACTTTAGCAACAGCTAGAAAAGGGACAGAAGAAATGAAATCTTTTGCACCAGATACAATTATTGCACTTGGTGGAGGCTCACCAATGGATGCAGCAAAAATTATGTGGGTAATGTATGAACATCCAGACATTAGATTTGAAGATTTAGCAATGCGTTTTATGGATATTCGTAAAAGAGTATTTAAATTCCCTAAACTAGGCAAAAAAGCAATGATGGTTGCTATTCCTACGTCAGCAGGTTCAGGCTCAGAAGTAACACCATTTGCAGTTATTACAGATCAAGAAACAGGGGTAAAATATCCTCTCGCAGATTATGAGTTAACACCTGATATGGCTATAATTGATTCTGAATTAATGATGAATATGCCAAAAGGATTAACTGCAGCATCAGGAATAGATGCATTAACACATGCATTAGAAGCATATGTATCTATTCTTGCATCCGAGTATACTAATGGGCAAGCACTAGAAGCTATAAGATTAATATTTAAGTACTTACCAGATGCGTATAATGAAGGAAGTACAAATATAAAAGCACGAGAAAAAATGGCACATGCATCTACTGTGGCAGGTATGGCATTTGCCAATGCGTTCTTAGGAGTATGCCATTCAATGGCACATAAATTAGGCTCTAATCATCATATTGCACATGGTGTAGCTAATGCTTTGTTAATAAATGAAGTAATTCGCTTTAATGCTGTGGATAACCCAAGAAAGCAAGCAGCTTTTCCTCAATATAAATATCCAAATGCAAAATGGAGATACACAAAAATTGCAGATTATTTACAATTAGGAGGTAATACAGAAGAGGAAAAAGTTGAATTACTTATTAAAGCAATAGAGGAACTTAAAGAAAAGGTAGGAATACCTAAATCTATAAAAGAAGCAGGTGTATCCAAGAAAAAATTCTATGCTTCTCTGGATGAGATGTCTGAGCAGGCATTTGATGATCAATGTACAGGAGCTAATCCAAGATACCCATTAATCAGTGAAATAAAAGAGATGTATATTAATGCATTTGAAGGTAGTGGGCAAGTCCGAAGATAAAAAATAGTTAAATTATAACAATTACAAACCCTATAGTATTTATGATTATATGGATTTGTAATTATAGATTGCACTTCCCCCCAGTATAGCGGACACACCGAAGAGTTAGGTTACAATAAATAACCTTATAACCTTGG
>QLTX01000158.1 GCA_018725175.1 Candidatus Psychracetigena formicireducens | reverse complement strand
CCTGATTTTTGCTATAGTTTCTGTATGCCTGATGTGTAGTGTATATTTTTTAGGGTAAAGTCAGGTAGTTTAGATTAACCAATTTCAATAGTTGAAGGAGATACAATTATTAAATTCTCAGGGGAAAACTAATAATCGGGGATAAGTCTTAGGTATTCACCAGTCATTAGGGATGAGGAAATCATAAAATCAGCTGAGGCTTTGTTACAGGCTACCGGGGTATTCCAGACTATAGCAATACGCAAAAGAGCTTTCACATCCGGATCGTGAGGTTGTGGCTCTAAAGGGTCCCATAAGAAGATAAGAAAATCTATCTCTCCTTCTGCTATCTTAGACCCAATCTGCTGGTCACCACCTAAAGGACCACTTTTGAGTTTAACAATATTAAGCCCGAGTTCCTTTTCCAGAAGTGCTCCAGTATTTCCAGTAGCAAAAAGTTCGTGCTGAGCAAGTAGCTCACGATTAAAATAAGCCCATTCTAAAAGCTCCTTTTTTTTGTTATCATGAGCAATCAGAGCAATTCTCTTTCGTTGTCTCATTGGTAATTTTTTGTATTCCATAAAAGCTTTACCTCTTATTTGGAAAAGTTTTGTTTACACAATTGATTAAACCATAATTTAGAAAAAAATAATAATGTGAAAAGGTGAAAATGGGGTCAATTCTATTTTAATTCTTTGTCGCTTTGGACACCGATTTATGGTATCGCCACATCTGCCATCTCGAGGACACAAAGTGTCCGTGGTAGTGATCCGACCTGTAAGGTCGTTGTCCTGATTTTCATCAGGATAAACTCTGCGTAGCCCGTGGCAATCTCATGTTTCCCCCCACCTCTCTTTGTCACTCTGGGCCATCGTTCTAAACCTAATCCAGGATCTATCCAGAATCTTAGTATTTTTAAAGACTTTTCTCCCCTGCTGGAAGGGAGAAGAGTAAGGGGAGGGTGATATCTTAATCCCCCTCACCCTGCCCTCTCCCTTTTTCATAGGAGAGGGTTAAAAATCATGAAAAGATGAGATTGCCGCGTCTCCTTACAGATTCATCGCAATAACTATGGTGAGAATGTAACTGCCGCAGTTGTTTTCCACAACCTCACAGTAAAAGAATGGTACCTTCTTCAACTTCGGAATAGATGCTGTCAATTTCCTTTTGAATTCCTATGGTTATTTGTAGAGAACTAACAATGCTTAAGTATTGCTTTATATCCTCTAAGGATAGGTGTTTTCCTTTCCTGTCTTTGAGCCATTTATCACAGATCTGATAACCTCCGATATGGTACCGCCAGACCTCTTCTGAAATGCCTTCAAAATATTGACTCTGATTGATATAAAGACGATTTTCTTTCATAGAAGGGTTGATGTGTCATGCTTAACTTGATTCAGCATCTCTTGAGACCCTGAATTAAATTCAGGGTGACAATGGTGCGGAAGGCCTACATTAAATTCAGGGTGACAATGGTGTGGAAGGCTTGAATTAAGTTCAGGGTGACGACTTTCTGTATATTTTACCTTTTCAACTTCATTATTCCCTTCTCCCTGGTATTTAGCTATGGGTTGGTCAAGTTCGGGAGATTTTAATAGATGTAAATCCACCAACCTTTGACCAAGACTTACCATTTGTATGAAAAGATTATGGTCTCTGGTAAAGGGAACTAGGGGGAAATCTATTTTCAAAAACTCGGCGTATTTAGTACGATAGATGTTAGAGTAAAGGATGGCATAGATGTAATAAAGGATTTCCTCTGGCGAAGGTTCTTTGCCATAAGCCTCGGCTAATGATTTAACCAGTTCAGGATTGAGGTTTGGTCTCCTCTCGCCTAACTCCGAGAGGCCGAGTATATCATCTTTGCTAACATCTGGGTAGAGATAGAGGGGGAAAATAAACGACCGATGGCCTATCAGGTGTTTATCAGCTATATATTGAGAGACAAATACCTCAGTGAAAAATTCAGTTTTAGTATTTTTTTGTAAAATTACACCTAAATTGAAATTCAAGAAGTGGTTCATTATTCTTTCTCGTAATCTTTGCATAACTCCCGAATTATAAATAATAAATCTATTATCAAACGGCCTATAAGCATAAGATTTAATTTGTTCGTCAATATTCCTATCTTTTAATTGTTTATACCATTGAGTTATCAGTTCGTCTCTAACTCCATAATTCTTCATTAAAGCGTAAAAAAGTTCTTTGTTTTTGGTTGATAGTTTTCTTGTTAAACTTTGTTTATTAAAATCCACTAAAACTTTGTCTTTTCCTGTAGATGTCCGAGCCGAAGGCGAGGCAAGGAAAACGCAGGTTTCCGCAGAGTTCGGCTTGGCGGATATTTTTCTTATTGTTTTTTTCCATCACATTATCCTCTCTCTATGACTGAAGCATAAATCTAATTTATCTGGGAATACTCTAAATCCAGTACCATGGTCATGTGGACTACCGTCAGGATATTGTCCAATTCGTATGTCTACAAGAATAGTCCCCTCTTTTAACAAACAAATGAGATTATCAAAATCAAAACCACTTAATAACCATGCTTCATTGAACCAAAACTCTTCATCAGAACCTGTGCCTTTTGTTTCTGCTTTCACATATAACAATTTTGGGAGTTTTCTTTCAAAAGAACTCCTCAGTGTTTCTTTATTCCAATAACCTACAATCTCGTTGTTGGCCGTTATAAGATTTACTCTATCTTTTTGGATTCCAATTTTAAAACCGGGTTTCCCTTTAAGCGTATTGAATTCTTTCGCAGTTACAGTTGTATGTAATTCTTTTCGGTTATTACCTCGTGCACATTCATAACCAAATCTCTCCAATAAAACAGAGTTTCCTTTTGGTGGAAGAGGTGATTTTGTAAACAAAGTAAGCATACTTGAAACATTTTTTCTTGCAGATTTTGGACTGACCCCTCCCAACTGGACACGAAACTGAAAAAGGTTAGAATAGTATCTGATATAAAAGA
>QLTX01000157.1 GCA_018725175.1 Candidatus Psychracetigena formicireducens | reverse complement strand
GAAGATGGCTTGCTTTAACTACTAACAGGTTCAATTTTTTCAAAAAGGAAGGGGGACAGAAATGAGGAAGGTCCCAATCAAACTACACACGGCAAATGCTCTCAGATGGCTTGGAAGTTTGTATCGAAATCCTGCGGACGCTATAAAGGAGCATGTGAGTAATGCCGTAGATGAACACCTTAAAGCAAAAACCATTAGTAAGGCATTTCCAGTTTGTGGAGTAAACTTTACTCTGGAAAAAGATAAGGTCACAATTGAGTATCCTTATGGAATGTCTAACGATGAGTTTGAAGATGCGCTTCAAAAGGTAGCGGATTCTGCAAAGAAGAGCCTTGATTTCAAACAGATAGGTCAACTTGGAATTGGGATGTTTAGTTTTCTTCAAATTGGCAAAAAATGTACCTTCTTTTCTAAGAAAGACAAAGGATATGAAACTATAAAAGTTACGCTTCGAGAAAGTTCTGATGATGCAGAGTTTGAGACCGCTATAAAAAGAGAGAGCTTAATAAAACCGGGAATTAAAGTTATTATTTCTGAACTATTATTCGATCCTACAAAACCCAGAGGTCCTCTGTCCCCGGAAAAACTTCAAAAACTCTTTGCTGAAAAATTCAACCCATACTTAAAAGACAGATCACTTGGAATTATTATTTACACCAAGGGGAGTTCTTATATTGTAAAGCCACTAAAAATAGATCTACCCCGAGTAGGCGAAAGTTATAAAAATTGGCCACTCACAAGAGATCGGACTAAGAGATTTTGTTTGGAATTATATTTTGACCCATCTGGGAAGGGGAAAGTTAGCATTCGACATATGGGCGTTACAATTGTTGATGACATCAAGACCTTATCTGCTTATGGTTTAGAGGAAAGTATTTATGCGAATGGGAACGTAAAGGGGTTTATCGATGTTGATTTTTTAAAACCTCTTCCTGCCAGAACAGGATTTGAGGAGAATGAGGATTGGATAAGCCTTCTTGATGAGCTAGATAGAATTCGTTCTTCAATTGAAGTAGAGGTTGAAGATCTTAAACAGGAAGAAGCAAAGAAGAAATTAACCGAAGTTCAGAGAAAAGCCATTGAATTAGCGAGGGAAATCTTAAATACAGAGGAATTCAAAGATTTAGAATTATTGGAGGGTTTGGGACGAAAGCCTCCTGAACCAAGATTACCACCTAATGGGTTCGATTTTGTGCCTTCTTCAATCAGATTTGAACCAGGGAAAACAGGAGTTCTTCCATTAAAAGCTTTTGTGCCCAAGGTAGTTCCAGATAACAGTGAGGTACAAATTAGCATTAACGATTCCTCAGTAGAATTAAAAATACATAATTTACTTCTTAAAGCATCCGAAGCCGATAAGGATGGCGTTGTTACTACTCACGTTTCTTTCTTAGGTAAATCGAAAACTACCATTCCAGCTATATTAACCGCTACCACAGGAAATCTAAAACCGGCCATAGCCCATATTCGGGTCGCTGAATCTGAGCAAAAGAGAGAACCTAAAGGTCCTGGAGAAGAAAAAGAAGGTCCACGAATTAACTATGAAGAAAAACCGTTTGAAGAAAGCCCCTTAAAGCATAGTCGATATATTTCAAGGATCATCCAGATCAACACACTTAATAATGATTATAAACGAGAAATGATAGGGACAGACGAGGCAAAACTTGCTTATGCTACACTTATGATTGGGAAAGAAACTATAGCTTATAATGATAAAAGCGGGGCTGCCGATGACTATCTCGAAAAAATACTTTCTTTCTATTTTAGATTAAAGGGTAAGCTAACTGGGGCTTCGCCGACTACTATGGAGAGACCTCGTGGAAGGCCAAGAAAGAGTATTTGATAACTGCGCGAAAAGACAAATTATAGACAAAAGGTCAGTTACTGCTTTTATGTCGCAAAAGTAGACCTTTTGCGACGTTGGGGTAGAGAAATAAGCACAAAATAAGCGGGATTTGGTGGAGTTTTGCGACGTTCAAGAAGGATTCTCAAAAAAGTTATAATTTATGTTGACAAATATGTATTCAATATGGTATACTTAATTGTAGATAAAATTATAGGGAGGTAATGGAATGGAAAGCACAACAGTTAGGATTGACCCCAGAGCGCATATTATGCTGCGTCGTATCGCAGAGCAATCTAAGGAATCTATGCAATCCACTCTTACCAAAGCCATAGAACTATATCGCCGACAAACCTTTCTTAAAAGAGCTAATCTGGCGTTTGCGGCTATGCGTAAAGATCCAAAAGCATGGCAAGAGGAATTAAAAGAACGGGAAGGATGGGACTCAACCCTATTAGATGATGTGAGGGAATCTTAATCTATGGGCATTCCTTCGCGAGGCGAGATTTGGACTGTTAATCTTAATCCTGTGAAAGGTCATGAACAAGCCGGATTCCGTCCAGGGCTTGTCATATCTGTAGATACTTTTAATCATGGACCAGCAGGTTTAGTTGTTATTATCCCTATTACAACTAAAGAAAAAAGAATCCCTTTTCACGTCGGAGTAAATCCTTCAGAAGCTGGGGTATCCAAAAAAAGTTTTATTAAATGTGAAGATGTAAGGTCTGTTTCTACGGAACGGCTATCTAAGTGTCTTGGAAAGATATCCCCTGAGACATTGATGGCTATTGAAGACCGACTTAAGATCCTTCTTGATTTATCTTAAGGTCGCAGGTAAAAAAACTACACCACACGAAATACCCTACCCACACATACTACTTAGAAAGGCGGAAAGGTGGGTTTTGGAGTTTTGCGACATTCAGAGCGAATGCATGAAGAAATTAGCCTATGAAAAAGCGCTCTTTCTCATAATTGGGATTCTGGTTTTGCCTTCTTTGGCGCAGGCAGACGATTTTACTGTAAGTGGCTATAGCGAGGTGGGCAGGAGGTCCACAGCTGAGGATTATGAGGAAGAGGACACGGATGAGGATTATACTTACCAGAATTAATTGTTAG